>JAEYPL010000169.1 GCA_023410905.1 Pseudomonadota bacterium | reverse complement strand
CACTCGCACGGCTCGCCGAGAGCGAAGCCTCAGATATCGTGCTCGCTGCGTATGGCGCGGAGACATTCCTGTTCGGACCCGACTACATTCTGCCGAAGCCATTCGATCCCCGCCTCATCATCGAGATCGCGCCGGCCGTCGCAAAGGCGGCGATGGATTCGGGCGTCGCGACGCGTCCGATCGCCGATTTCGACACCTATCGCGAGAAGCTCAGCGGCTTCGTCTTCCGTTCGGGTTTCGTCATGAAGCCCATCATGGATGCCGCCAAAGCCGCATCACAGGATGCGCGCAAGCGTCTCGCCTTTGCGGAAGGCGATCATCCCTATGTGCTGCAGGCCGCGCAGCAGCTCGTCGCGGAAGGCATTGCCCATCCGATCCTGATCGGCCGCCGCGACGACATCCGCCGCATGATGACTCACCTCGGACTGCGCCTGAAAGTCGGCGTCGACGTGGACATCGTCGATCCCGAAACCGACCCGCGCATGGCCGTGCTCACGGACGAGTATCATCGTCTCGTCGAGCGGCGTGGCGTCTCGCCCTCACATGCCCAGCGCGTGGTGCGCAATGGTTCGACCGTGCTCGCGGGCCTTCTGCTCCGGCGCGGCGATGCCGATGCCATGATCTGCGGTGCGGTCGGGCGCTATCTCACGCAGCTTCGCCACGTGTCGGAAGTCGTCGGTCTCAGGCCCGGCGCGCGCGGTTTCGCGACACTCTCGGCGATGATCCTGCCGACGGGTCCGCTCTTCATGGCCGACACGTATGTATCTTACGACCCCTCGCCCGAACAGATCGCCGAGATCACGCGCCTCGCCGCGGCGGAAGTGCGCCGCTTCGGCATCGAGCCCAAGGTGGCGCTGCTGTCGCATTCGAATTTCGGCTCCGAGAACACGGCCTCCGCGCGCAAGATGCGTCAGGTTCTCAACCTCGTGCGCGAGTGGGAGCCCGATCTGGAAGTCGAAGGCGAGATGCACGCCGATGCGGCGCTCTCCGCCTTTATTCGCGAAGAGATCTTCCCGAATTCCGCACTCAATGGCGCGGCGAACCTACTCATCATGCCGAGCCTCGATGCGGCGAACATCGCCTTCAACCTGCTGAAGGTCGTTTCGGGCAGCGTGGCCGTGGGACCGATCCTGCTCGGCGCGGCGCGGCCCGCGCACATCGTCACGCCTTCGATCACCGTGCGCGGCCTGCTGAATATGTCCGCGATCGCGGTCGTCGATGCCGTGCGGCGCGGAGCGGCTTGAAGAACGAGGAGAAGAGAATGCTACTCGATGGCCGGATTGCGATCGTCACGGGCGCCGGGCAAGGTATCGGCGAGGCCTGCGCGCTCAGGCTGGCGCGCGAAGGCGCGAAGGTCGTCGTGGCCGATGTGAATGCCGACGCGGGGAACGCCGTAACGGAAAGCATTCGCAAGAGCGGCGGTGTCGCCGACTTCGTCGACTGCGACGTGTCGGAAAAACTCGACGTGCACAATCTGATCGCCAAGGCGCTCGAGACGCATGGGCGCATCGACGTGCTCGTGAACAATGCCGGCATCGTCGATGACGCGCCCTTCCTCGACCTGCCGATCGAAGAGTTCGATCGCATTCTGGGCGTAAACCTCAAGGGCGCCTTTCTTGCCGGACAAGCCGCGGCGCGGCAGATGGTGAAACAGGGCCCGCGCACGGAAGGCGGAACGGCCGGCGCGATCGTGAACATGAGCTCGGTGAATGCGGTGTTCGCGCTGCCCGATCACGTCGCCTACTCGGTATCGAAGGGCGGCCTCGCGCAGCTCACGAAAGCCATGGCGATCGCGCTCGCGCCGCAGGGCATTCGCGTGAATGCTGTCGGCCCCGGCACGATCCAGACGCCGCTGCTGGCAGGCGTCGTGAAGGACGAGGCTTTCCGCAAGAAGGTTCTCTCGCGCACGCCCATGGGCCGCGTCGGCCAGCCTGAGGAGATCGCGGCAATCGTCGCATGGCTCGCGAGTGACGAGGCGAGCTACGTCACTGGCACGACGGTCTACGCCGATGGCGGCCGCCTACCGCTCAACTATGTGATGCCTGAAAAGTCATAAAAAGCGGAGGTTCTGGGGGTGCCCCCCGGCTAGGGTGTGGGGCAAAAGCCCCACTCGCGCCAGAGGCGCGATTTATTCGCTCCGCCGATGCAACAGCCACAGCGCGAGCAGCGCGCCGAAAGCGAAGATCGAGACCACGAACGCCAGCCACAGCACTGTATGAGGACCGCCGGCGGTGAGGATCGCCGCGAAGACCGGCGGCGCGGCGGCGAAGGATAAATTGAGGGGCACGGCGAGTTGCGACGATGCACGGGCATAGGCGCCTGCGGGGAAAATCTGCAGCGGCAGCGTCGCGCGCGCGACGGACGTGATGCCGCTCGCAATACCGTAGAGCGTGGCAAAGAGCATGGCGCCGGCAAAGCTGGTGCTCAGCAGAAGCACAAGGAAGCTCAGCGGAAACAGGGCCGCCCCGGCGAGACCTGTAACGAAGCTCGACCAGCGCCGGCCGCCGATAAAATCGACCATGCGCCCGGCCCATTGCGCGATCCCGATAAACGCCGCAGCCGCTAACGCGCTGGCATGATCGAGGCCCCCCGCCTCGAACATGATGATGATCGTGAGCGCAAAGCCCCAGGTGACGAAGCCGTTCGCGGCAAAGCTCATGGCGAGCAGGGCGAAGCGCGGCCGATCGATTACGGCGGGCTCGGCCGTGGTCTTGACGGCGGATTTCTCCTTCGGTCGGCGGGCAAGCATGGTCCAATGCAGCAGCGTACACACGAGCAGCATGATGGCGGCATAGAGCAGTGTCGTCGCACGCCAGCCCCATTGCGCCTGCAGAAGCGCCGTCAGCGGCCAGACGATGGTCGACGTGAGCCCACCAGCGAGGATCAGTAAACCCAGCGCCTCGCGCGCTTTCTCGCCGGCGATCTCGGCGACAGCGATTTGTGCGGGCGTCGTCAGCATACCGGCACCGGCAAGGCCGATCATGATCCACGCCACGGCATAACTCACCGGCCCCTGCGCGAATGCCATGACCAGCAGACCAGCCGCACCGAGGGGCGATCCCAACACCATGACGGGCCGCGCACCATAACGCTCGAAGATGGTGCTCAGCGGCCAGGCGGCCATCGCCATGACGATCAGCATGACCGTCGGGCCGGTCATGATCATGGGCAGGCTCATGCCGAGATCGCTCGCCATGGCAGGTCCCGTGACCGCGGGCAGCCAGAAGGTCGCGCCCCAGCCAATGAGCTGGGTCACCGAGAGGGCGACGACCGCATGAACTGTGGGCGAGCGATATGGCATCGGGAGAACGTCACTATGCCTGCTCGTTGAGAGGTCTACGTCTCGGGCGCAAAGACGAGCGCGCGCTGCGGATCGATCTCGATACCGATGTCGCGGCCGCGCTCCGGTACTTCACTCTCGTGGACCATGGCCTTGATCGGCGGATCAAAACCCTGCACGGCCATCTCGACGAGCGCCGCATCGCCGAGAAAACGCACGTGGCGCGCGCGTGCGGGATGGCCTTGTCCTTCGGGCAGCAACTTGATCGCGCGCTGGCGAATGCAGAGAACGGCCTTGGCGCCATCGGCAATGGCGGGCGCGGGAAATGTGCCGAGCGGCGTCACGAGCACGCCACCCGAAACCGGCCACGCGATTTCGTTGATCTCCGAGAACAGCCGCGCGACGAAAAGATCGACCGGCAGACGATAGAGATCCTCGGCGCGACCGAGCTGCACGATGCGGCCCGCGCGCATGACGGCGATCCGATCGCCGAGCCGCATGGCTTCCTCTGGATGATGCGTGACGATCATGCTGGTCGCGCGCGTTTCGCGCAGGAGCTCCAGCGTGCCCTCCTGCAGGCGCTCGCGAAGCTGGATGTCGAGACCCGAGAACGGCTCGTCCATGAGCATGACGGCGGGACGCGGCACGAGCGCGCGAGCGAGCGCCACGCGCTGCTGCTCGCCGCCCGAAAGAATGTGCGGATGCTGGTCGGCATAATGTTCGAGGCCGACGCGCGCCAGCAGCGCCAGTGCCTCGCGCCGCGCCTCGGCCGAGGGAAGTTGCCGCAATCCGAACGCCACGTTGTCGAGAATGGTCAGGTGCGGGAAGAGCGCGAAGTCCTGGAACATGAGGCCGACGTTGCGCTCTTCCGGCGGCACGAAGCGCTCGGGGCCTGCGACCTCCTGATCGTTGATGAGCACACGCCCGTTCGTCGGCCGCTCGATGCCTGCTGCAATGCGCAGCAGCGTCGTCTTTCCGCAGCCCGAAGGTCCGAGCAGGCAGACGACCTCACCCGGCGCAATGTCGAGGCTGACGCCTGCGAGTGCAGCCACGTCATCAAAGTTGCGCTCGATGGCCTCGAAGGTCAGACGCGCAGCGAAGGTCGTGGCCGCACGCATGGAGCCATGCCCCGCATCAGTCGCGGCAGCTCTGTTGCCGGCCTGTGCGCGCGGCCCAACTCGTCCAAGCAGTGTCCTGAAGACCAACCGTCACCTCACTCGGCCGCACGCGGGAGGCGTTTTCAGGTGCGGTCCTTCTCGCCCATATCGCCTTCCTCATCGTCCGGCAAGTCGAGGTCCATTTCTTCCTGCGCCGCATCGGCATCATCATCGAGCGGCAGCTCGTCCGGCATGAGAGCAGCGACATCCGTTGGCTCGGGCACCTTGAAGTCCGGCGGCAGGTTCGCATCGAGAAGCCCCGCGCCCTTGAGCTCCTGCAGTCCCGGCAGATCCTTGACCGTGTCGAGATTGAAGTGGTCGAGGAAGGTTTCCGTCGTGCCGTACGTGATGGGCTTGCCGGGCGCACGACGACGACCGCGCGGGCGCACCCAGCCCGTTTCCAGCAGCACGTCGAGCGTGCCCTTGGACGTTTGCACGCCGCGGATTTCCTCGATCTCAGCGCGCGTCACGGGCTGGTGGTAGGCGATGATGGCGAGCGTCTCCAGCGCGGCCTTGGAGAGCTTGCGTTCTTCCTTGGCGTGCTTTTCGAGCAGGAAGGAGAGATCGTCGGCCGTGCGGAAGGCCCACTTGCCGGCGCCGCGCACGAGATTGATCCCGCGCGAGGCATAGAAGCCCTGCAGCTCGGTGAGCAGCGCATTGACATCGTCGCCCTCGGCAAGGTGACTACCAAGATGCTGGACGTCGAGCGGCTCCGAGGCGGCGAACAGCAGCGCTTCGAGCACGCGCAGCTTCTCGCGCCGATCGGCCGACGGCAGAGCTGAGATATTCGCCGGCAGCGGGCGCAATGGCGGTCCCGTGCGCTCCGATTGAGAC
>JAEYPL010000118.1 GCA_023410905.1 Pseudomonadota bacterium | reverse complement strand
GTACACGCCGAACCGTTATCTGGCGGCCAAAACCCGCGTATTCATTGATTTTCTGGCGGCGCGCTTCGGCGCGCGACCGGAATGGGACCGGTTCGATGCGGCGTGAGGCTTTCAGCAGCCGGACGTGGCGCTAAACTGATACGCGATGGTCTGCGCCTCAGGGTGCAGGGAGGAAGGCATACAATGGTCGACAAAACTGAGGCGCTCGATCTCGTTCTCTCGCGCCGGTCGCTTTCGCCGCGATTTCTGATCGCACCGACGCCGACGCCTGAAGAACTCGCGCTGATCCTGCGCGCCGCCGCCGCGGCGCCCGACCACAAGAATCTCAAGCCCTATCGATTCATCCTCATTCCAACCGAGCGTCGTGGTGATCTTGCCGCTGTTTTTCGTGAGGCCAAGGCGGAGCGCGATCCCGGGGCGTCGGCCACCGAGATCGAGCGCGCTGGTGAGAAGGCTTATCGCGGGGCCATGCTTCTGGCTGTGGTGCTGCGCATCGTCCGTGATCATCCGCGCGTTTCGGTTACCGATCAGGTGCTGGCTGCCGGCGCAGCGATCGAGAACATGCTGCTCGCGGCGTCGGCCCTCGGCTATGCCGGCTGTCTGCGGAGCGGGAATTCAGCGACGTCGCGCCGTGTCCGTCTCGCGCTCGGCATCGCCAACGAGGAAGAGCTGGCGGCATTCCTTATGCTCGGCACGCCGGCGAAGGCACCGTCGCCACGTGACGAGGAGGCCGCTGACCTGCTGAGCATTTGGGAATAGGGCGTCTGGAAGGGCCTGAAACATGCGGCGTATCTATCTCGACTACAACGCCAGTACGCCGATCGGCCACCGCGCGCGCACGGCCATGGCGCCTTATCTCGAGCACGCTTACGGCAATCCCTCGAGCCTGCACTGGGCCGGTCAACCAGCACGTGCGGCAGTCGAAGGCGCTCGGAGCGAGATCGCGGATCTTCTCGGCGCGTCGCCCGAGGAGGTTATCTTCACGAGCGGCGGTAGCGAAGCCAACAATCTCGCGCTCAAGGGCGTGGCGTTCGCGCGCCGCGAGAAAGGGCGCCACATCATCACCGCGCAAGCGGAGCATCCGGCCATCGAGGCGCCGTGCGCGTTTCTGGAGAAGATCGGATATGAGGTCACGCGCGTACCGGTAGACCGCACGTGCCGTGTCGATCCGCAGGCGGTGGCGCGTGCGTTGAAGACCGGTACGGTTCTCGTCAGCATCATGCATGCGAACAACGAGGTCGGCACGATCAACCCGATCGCGGAGATCGCGCGGATTGCACACGCCAATGGCGCGCTCATGCACACGGATGCCGCGCAGTCCGTCGGCAAGGTCGAGACGAAAGTCGATACGCTCGACGTCGATCTGCTGACGATGGCCGGCCATAAATTCGGTGCACCGAAGGGCGTCGGCGCACTCTATGTGAGGAGTGGAACGCCGCTGGAGCCGCTCATCCATGGCGCCGGGCATGAGCACGGCCGGCGTGCTGGAACAGAGAGCGCACTTCTCGCCGTGGCGCTCGGCGCAGCGGCACGCGAGGCGGCGGACCTAGCACCCATGCAACGAGTGAAGGCACTTCGCGAGCGGCTTTGGGCGCTTTTGCAGGCCCACTTCGGTGATCGCATTGTGCTGAATGGTCATCCTGAATTTCGTCTACCCAATACCGCCAACATCTCGTTCGTCGGCAAGGTCGGTGCGGATCTCCTTGCGGGGCTCGATGGTGTCGCCGCGTCGACGGGCTCGGCGTGCCACAGCGGTCATGTCGAGCTGTCGCCAGTCCTCAAGGCCATGGGCGTCGCGCCCGAGGTGGGCATGGGGGCGATCCGTTTCAGTCTCGGCCGGGCGACGACCGAAGCGGAAATCGACGCCACTGTTGCCGACATCGCCAAAGTGTTGCGCGCTATGGCACCGTGAAATCCGGTTTGGTCCCGATATATTCAAGGGAATATACTCCGGAGCTGAAGCTTTACCGGCGGCAGGCTCCGTAATGTCGTCCGGGCGGTCAGGATAGTCGGTCCGGAACATATCTCGCGCGCGGTGGCACGCATCCTGTGCTATGGCTGATCGTGATCGCCAGGCATTGCGCCCGACCGCAACATACCCAGCCGGAATGCACCATGACGCGCCTTACAATCCGCATCGATTTTGACGGCGGCCGCCAGGTTGGCCACGGCAAGATCCGCCTTCTCGAGCTCATCGGCGAGCACGGCTCGATCAGCGGCGCGGCGCGGCAGATGAAGATGTCGTATCGGCGTGCGTGGCTGCTGGCGGACGAGGTCAATCGCATGTTCAGCGAGCCCGTGCTCGAGACTCAACACGGCGGCGCTGGCGGCGGGCACGCACGGCTCACGTCCTTCGGCCATGCGCTCGTCGGACACTACCGCGCCATCGAGGCCCAGGCGCTCAAATCTTTTGGCAAGCAGATTGCAGATCTCGAGCGGCGCCTCACCCCAGTGGAGAAGGTTGCCTCGCGATAGGCGATCGGCGATCGGTCTCCGAGCGATCAGCCGATTTGCGCGGCACGAAATATCCGAAAAGAAATAACGCTTGCCACGCGCGGGCCAGACTTTTAAGAGCGCTGTATCGTTCGGTATATCTCGAAGCAGCGGAGCAGACTCATGCGTACGCGCCTTTCATGGCTGAAGCTGCCGATGGCCGCCCTGGCCTCGGTCATGATCGCCACCACCATGTCGGCGGCCGTCCGCGCGGCGGAAGTCAAGGTCGCGGTCGCGGCCAATTTCACTGACGCGGTCAAGGAGATCGGCGCGCTGTTCGAGAAGGCGACGGGGCACAAGGCCGTCTTCAGCTTCGGTCCGACAGGCGGTCTCTACAATCAGATCACGCAGGCGGCGCCCTTCGAAGTCTTCCTTTCAGCCGATCAGGGGACACCGGTCAAGGCCGTGAAGGAAGGGCATGGCGTCGAGGGCAGCGCCTTCACATATGCGACTGGCAAGCTCGTGCTCTTCAGCAAGACCGATGGACTGACGCTCGGCGAGCAGACGCTGAAGGACGGTAAGTTCGCGAAGATTGCGATCGCCAACCCGAAGACCGCGCCTTACGGAACCGCGGCCGTCGAAGTCATGCAGAAGCTCGGCGTGTTCGACGCGCTCAAAGAGAAGATCGTCGAGGGCAACAACATCGCGCAGACCTTCCAGTTCGTGGACACGGCCAATGCGGAAGTCGGTTTCGTCGCCTTCGCGCAGGTAGCTCTGAAGCCCGGCGGCTCGCGCTGGGTCGTTCCCGCGAACATGCACAAGACCATTGCGCAGGATGCGGTCCTGCTGAAGACTGGCGCCAACAACGAAGCGGCGAAGGCTTTCCTCACCTTCCTGAAGGGGCCTGAGGCGCGCAAGGTCATCGAAAAGTACGGCTACGGCTTTGTCGACTGAGTTGCGGGTGACGTGTGGGTGAGCTCGATCTTGCGCAGCTTTGGTCGCCGATCCGGCTGACGATCGAGCTTGCTTTCATCACCACCATTCTGCTGTTGATTATCGGAACGCCGATCGCATGGTGGCTGGCGCGCTCCAAGGCGCGCTGGAAAGAGGCGGTGGCGACGATCGTCGCTATGCCCCTCGTGCTTCCACCGACCGTGCTCGGCTTCTATCTTCTTCTCATGCTCGGACCGAACGGGCCCGGCGGCTGGATCGCCGGGCTCTACGGCGCGCGCACGCTCGCCTTCACGTTCACCGGGCTCGTAATCGGCTCGGTGATCTACTCCATGCCGTTCGTGGTGCAGCCGATCCGCAATGCCTTCGAAGCATTCGGGGATCGGCCGCTCGAAGTTGCCGCGACGCTGCGTGCCTCACCGTGGGATGCCTTCTGGTCGGTTGCGGTGCCGCTCGCTCGCCCCGGTTTCCTGACTGGCGCCATTCTCGGATTTGCGCACACGATCGGCGAGTTCGGCGTCATTCTCATGATCGGCGGCAATATCCCGGGCCAAACCAAAGTGCTTTCCGTCGCGATTTACGACTACGTTGAGACGCAGCACTGGACGGAGGCGCATATTCTCGCGGGCGGAATGGTCGTCTTCTCGTTCGCCGTCATCCTGGCCACGATGATCCTCGGCCGGCGCTATGGGCGGCAGGGCCGATGACGGTGCGTTCGGCGGAAATATCGACGGCCTTCTCCGGCAGTCTCGGCAGCTTCTCGCTGGATGTCGCTTTCGACATGCCCATGCGCGGCATCACGGCGCTGTTCGGTCCCTCAGGCTGCGGCAAGACGACGATCCTGCGCTGCATGGCAGGACTGCAGCAGCTTCCCGGCCGTTTCATCATCGGTGACGAAGTCTGGCAGGACAGCACAAGGGGTGTGTTCATCAGAACGCACGAGCGGCCGCTCGGTTATGTCTTCCAGGAGGCGAGCCTCTTCCAGCATCTGAGCGTGCGCCAGAACCTTCTTTACGGCGCGAAGCGTGCGGGCAATGCGCCCACATCCGACGCCCTCGACTTCGATGCGATCGTCGAGCTGCTCGGCATAGGCCACCTGCTCGAGCGTTCACCGGTCGCGCTGTCGGGCGGCGAGCGTCAGCGCGTATCGGTCGGGCGCGCGCTTCTCTCGCGCCCGCGCATCCTGCTCATGGATGAGCCGCTTTCCGCGCTCGACCGCATGACGAAGGTGGAGATCCTTCCCTATTTCGAGCGCCTGCACGAAAGCCTCGCGCTGCCGATCGTCTACGTGAGCCACGATATCGGCGAGGTCGCGCGCCTCGCCGACACGCTCGTGCTGCTTGCCAAGGGGCGCGTGCTCGCCTCGGGACCGCTCTCGGTGCTGCAGACCGATCCGAATCTGCCGTTGATCGCGGCGCCTGATGCCGCCGTGATGCTGGAAGGGCGCGTCGCGCATATCGACGAGGACTACGCGCTCACGCATTTCGCGGTCCCCGGCGGAACGCTGGTCGTGCCGGGTCGACAGGGTGCGCCCGGTACGGAGAGGCGCCTCAGGATTGCGGCGAGCGATGTGAGCTTCACGCTGACGGCGGCGAGCGATACGACGATCCTCAACTGCCTGCCGGCGCGTATTGTCTCGATCGAAGGTGTTGGAACCGAAGCTCAGGTGAATATCATTGCGGCGCTCGGCACAGACGGCTCCGGCGCGCGCATTGCGGCGCGGATCACGCGCAAGTCGCAGGCCACACTCGGTCTTGCACCCGGCACACCTGTCTTCGCTCAGATCAAGAGCGTGGCGCTGATGCGGTAGTCCGCACCAGCGCCTTCGCCATCAATCCACGATCCGCATGATGGCCTCGATCTCGACCGGCATGTTCGAGGGCAGACCACCCATGCCGACGGCCGAGCGCGCGTGGCGCCCGCGATCACCGAGGACTTCGACGAAAATATCGGAGCAGCCGTTGATCACCTTCGGCTGGTCGCCGAAGCCCGGCCCGGCATTGACCATGCCGAGCACCTTGAGCACTTCGACCTTGCCGAGGTCGCCGGCCGCGAGCTTCGCCGCTGCAAGCAATCCGAGCCCGATAAGGCGCGCGCATTCGTAGGCCTTTTCGAGTGAGATTTCCTCGCCCACGCGACCGGTGATGAGCGAGCCGTCCGGCCGGCGCGGCCCCTGTCCCGACAAATAGATGGTGCTCCCATCGACCTTGAAAGGCACGTAGTTGGCGACCGGTGTCGGCACTTTCGGCAGCTCGAGGCCAAGTGACTTTAGCTTCTCTTCGGGCGTCATGGCGTTGTCCCTAATGTGCTCGTGAGTTTGGCGAACTTTTGTGAATCGTTGGGATGAAACCATTTCCCGCCGACGATCGCGCCTTCCGAGAGGATGCGTTTGTCGCCGATTAGTTTCTCGCCCATGACATCGACATACTCGAATTGGCCGTCCTTGACGGTCAGAAGCGTTGCGTCGCCGACCGAGCCGGGTTTGAGACTGCCGAGTTCCGGACGCTTCAGCGCGTGCGCCGCATTGATCGTGGATTGCGCGATTACGTCGTTGAGCGGCACGCCGAGGCAAAGGAACTTCGACATGGTCGTGACTTGGTCATAGGCCGGCCCTTCGATGCAGAGCGCGTGCACATCCGACGAGATCGTGTCGGGATAAAAGCCATTCGCGAGCATGGCTCGCGCCGTCTTGAAGGCGAACGAACCCTTGCCATGGCCGATGTCGAACTTCACGCCGCGTGCGCGTGCTTCGAGCACCGCCGCCTTGACCTTGCCCTGCGCGTTGACGGGCGAATTCGGAAACGGACGGAACGCATGCGTCAGCACGTCGCCCGGCCGCAGCATGTTGATCACCTCTTCGTACGAGGGCGGCGGCTGGTCGATGTGGCACATGACCGGCATGCCCACTTCCTCGGCGACCTGCAGCGCGATGTTGAGTGGTGCCGCACCCTGCTCGCCGGATGCGTGCGCGCCGACCCGCACCTTGATACCGATGATCACGTCGCGGTTCGCATCGGCAACCTCGGCAGCCTCGCGCGGCGCCATCAGGCGCAGGTCCTGGCTCTCGCCAACCATAACCGTCTTGGAGAAGCCGAAGATGCCGGCGAATGAAACGTGCAGATACGCGAGGATGCGCACGGCCGAGGGCTCGATCACGTGCTTGCGGAAGCCGGCGAAGTTGCCGGGCCCGGCGCTGCCCGTATCGATGGCCGTCGTCACGCCCGACATGCGGCAGAATTCTTCCGCGTCGATGCCGAGGGAGGTACCGCCCCAATAGACATGCGTGTGCATGTCGATGAGGCCCGGTGAGACGATCGTACCTTTGACGTCCCGCACTTCCGTGCCGGCGCTGCCCTTCAAATCCTTGCCGACGGCCGCGACCTTGCCGTTCGCGAAGGCGACGTCCGCGATGCCATCGAGGTTCTGCGAGGGGTCGATGACACGGCCCCCTTTGAGAATGAGATCGTAGGTGCTCATGATTTTCCAGCCGGTTTTCCCCCGGGCACGCGCCGGGGCCACGCCTCAGGGTCGCGCGATCGGGCGTTCAGCGCAAGCACGCCGCTGCGGGGAGAGATGCGCGGGTGTGTTCTACGGACGGTGGAGAAACATTCCGTCGCAGCTTCGGGAGAGGGATCGATCCGCCGATGCTTGCAATCCAGGCAACAAATTGACGGATCGTCTGAATTTCGTCCTTTGGGAACGCGCATGAGACGTTCGTCGATGCAGGAGTGATTGCACAGAAAGCCTCTCAATTTTTGCCGACGGAAGTGCTAAGGGGCAAGCGCTGCATCCGGGAATGGCGATGCGGTGCGCGCGGTCCGAGAGGACGCGCGGAGGGAAGAGGGGGCCGGAATGCTCTACGAGCTCGTCACGTTCAGCGACCAGTTCAGCCCGTTGAACGTGTTTCGCTACATCACGTTCCGCACGGGCGGGGCGATCATGACCGCGTTGCTGTTCGTATTCCTGTTCGGCCCCACCATCATCGACCTCCTGCGCGTCAAGCAGGGCAAGGGGCAGCCCATTCGAGAGGACGGACCGAAGAGCCACTTCTCGAAGAAGGGCACGCCGACCATGGGCGGGCTCATGATCCTCGCCGGCGTCACGGTCTCGACACTGCTCTGGGCGAACTGGTCGAACCCTTATGTCTGGATCGTCCTCGGTGTGACGCTCGCGTTCGGCGCTATCGGCTTTTATGACGACTACCTCAAGGTCACCAAGCAGACGACCAACGGCTTCGGCGGCAAGGGCCGACTCGGTCTCGAGTTCGCGGTCGCGGGCGTTGCAACTTATGCTGTCATGCAGCTCGGTGCTCCGGGGTTCGCGGATGCATTGACGATCCCGTTTTTCAAGAACGTCCTCGTCCCGCTCGGCTTTCTCTTCGTGTTCCTCGGAATGCTCGTCATCGCCGGCGCGGGCAATGCCGTGAACCTCACCGACGGCCTCGACGGTCTCGCGATCGTGCCCGTCATGATCGCGGCGGCGACATTCGGCCTGATCGCCTATCTCGTCGGTAACGTGCGGTTTTCGGGCTATCTGCAGATCCATTATGTGGCCGGCGTCGGTGAGCTTGCCGTGATCTGCGGGGCGCTGCTCGGCGCGGGGTTGGGCTTTCTGTGGTTCAATGCGCCGCCCGCCATGATCTTCATGGGCGATACCGGCTCGCTCGCACTCGGCGGCGCGCTCGGCGCGATCGCCGTCGCGACCAAGCACGAGATCGTGCTGGCCATTGTCGGCGGGCTCTTCGTGCTCGAAACGCTCTCCGTGCTCATCCAGGTGGCGTCCTTCAAGCTGACCGGCCGGCGTGTTTTTCGAATGGCGCCCTTGCACCATCATTTCGAGCAGAAGGGCTGGCACGAATCGACGGTCGTGGTGCGCTTCTGGATCATCTCGGTCGTGCTGGCGCTCATCGGACTTGCGACACTCAAGCTGCGCTGAGATCGGCGCACACGAGGAATGCCATGCTTCGCCTGGGGCTTTCGGTTTTGCTTGTGGTCGCGCTCATGACATCAGCCACCTCCGCAGAGATGCCGCTCGGCACGCCGCCGACCTACACGGACAAGAAGCTGGGTCTGATTCCCGATGGGCCGCTGCCGAATGAGGCGGCGATCCTGCGGCGCATCTGGATGCCGGGTCTCGACGAGGGTTTCGTTCCGCAGGGGCTGACAGTTGTCGACGATGCCGTCTATGTCGCTGCGTACAAGAGCGTCGAGAACGCCGGGCGCGGGCCGTGCCGCCTGTACCGCCTCGATACTGCCAGCGGTCAGGTTGCAGGTGTCCTCGATCTCCCCGCACGATGCGGGCATGCCGGCGGTGCCGCCAAAGGTGCGCCGGGGCATATCTGGGTCGCCGACACGCGCGATATTTTCGAGATCCAGCTCGATGCGCCGGCCAGCAAGGGCATCGGCAAGGTCGTGCGCCATATCCGCCTCACGGGGCAGGTGAAGGGCTCGTTCGCGGCGGGCACGGGCGACGCGCTTTGGCTCGGCACCTACGAGACGTTCGGCGAGCCGCGCCTTTATCGCTTCCCCTTCACCAAGCTGAAATCCGAGATCAATGAAAAGGATGCGGATGCGTCCGTCATCGTGCCGCAGCGGGCCCAGGGGGCGGCTTTCGATGCCAAGGGCCAGCTCTGGATCACGCGCAGCAGCGGCAGTTTCGGCGAACTCGTGCGGCTGGACCAAAAGACGGGGGAGGTCCTCGCCCGCCATGCGCTTCCCGCCGGCACAGAGGACATCGGCTTCGACTCCAAGGGGCATCTCTGGACGGTCAGCGAGGCCGGTTCCAAGCGCTGGCTTGCCTGGGCGACGTTCTTTCCCGTGGTCTTCCAGGTGGATATGAACCGCCTGCGGTGAGATGGACCGCGCCAACCCGCCCCCGATTCAGGTACTATGCAACCCATGATTCCCGTCACCTCATTCGCGGGCCGCGAGGTCGCCGTGTTCGGGCTCGGGGCCTCCGGCCGCTCGACTTGTCGTGCGCTGCAGGCCGGCGGCGCTACAGTTGCGGCCTGGGATGACGGCGAGGCCGGGCGCGAGGCGGCGGCCGCCGAGGGCTTCCCCATCGTCGATCTGTCGACGGCGGACTGGAGCCGCTTCGCCGCGCTGATCCTCGCGCCGGGCGTACCCCTGACCCATCCCGAGCCGCATTGGACCGTGAAGCGCGCCCGCGCGGCCGGCATCGAGGTCATTGGCGATATCGAGCTGTTCTTCCGCGAGCGGGCGCAGTTGGCGCCGACCGCGCAGGCGATCTGCATCACCGGCACGAATGGCAAGTCCACGACGACGGCGCTGATCGCACACACGCTCGCAGCGGCGGGCGCGGACGTGCAGATGGGCGGCAATATCGGCGTTCCCGTGCTCGATCTCGCGCCGCTGGACGCATCGCGCATCTACGTGCTCGAGATGAGCACATTCCAGATCGATCTGACGCCGTCGCTCGCGCCGACGATCGGCGTGCTGCTGAACCTTTCGCCGGATCATCTCGACCGGCATGGGACGATGTCGCGCTACGTGGCCATCAAGGAGAGCCTGATCGAGCGCTCCGCCGCTGCCGTCATCGGCATCGATGAGCCATTGAGTTCCGCAATCGCCGATCGTGCTACCGACGACGGCATTCCGGTGACGGCGATCAGCAGTCTCGGTGTGCGCCCGATTGATGTTCCGCTTTTCTATGGTGAGGACGGCCACATCCATTTCGCTGCAATAGATGCCTTGCCGGTCGATGTCGGCAGTCTTGCCGGCATCGGATCGCTGCGCGGCGGGCACAACATGCAAAATGCGCTGGCGGCGCTCGCCACCGCGTCTCTCGCTCTGCCAAACATCGCCATGGCCGATCACCTCAAGGCTTTCCGCTCGTTCCCCGGCCTGCCGCACCGCATGGAGGAGGTCGGCCGCAAGGGCCGGGTGCTGTTCATCAACGACAGCAAGGCAACGAACGCCGATTCCACAGAGAAGGCGCTCACCTCATGGTCGCGCGACATCTATTGGATTGCCGGCGGCACGCCCAAGGAAGGCGGCATCACGGCACTCGCCGGATGCTTTCCGCGCGTGGCCAAGGCCTATCTCATCGGCAAAGCGGCGGATGACTTCGCGCGCACGCTCGATGGGCACGTGCCCTATGAGCAGGTCGGTACGATCGACAAGGCGCTCGCTGCTGCCGCGCGCGATGCCGAGGCCAGTGGTGCTGCCGAAGCGGTCGTGCTGCTTTCGCCGGCGTGCGCCTCTTATGACCAGTTCAAGAGCTATGGTCATCGCGGCGACGTGTTCCGCGCGCTTGTCGCTGATCTCATCAAGGGCGATCATATCAAGAGTGGGGAGGGCTGATGCGGCTCGCCCGCGATGATCGCAGCGTCGTCACCGAATGGTGGTTCTCGGTCGACCGCGTTCTGCTCATAGCCGTGCTGGCTCTGATCGGCATCGGGATCGTCCTGTCGCTCGCCGCGAGCCCGGCGGTCGCGACGCGCAAGGGCTTGCCGACCTTCTTCTTCGTCGAGCGTCATCTCGTCTTTGCCTTGGCCGGCGTCCTGCTCATGCTTGCCGTCTCACTGCTCGATGCGCGCGGCGTGCTCACGCTGGCGACGGTGCTGCTCGGAGCGGCGCTCCTGCTCATGGTGGCTGCGGTTCTGTATGGACCCGAGGTCAATGGCGCGCGGCGCTGGGTACGCTTTGCAGGGTTCTCCTTGCAGCCGTCGGAATTGTTGAAGCCAGCCTTCGCGGTCGTCATCGCGTGGCTGTTCGCGGAGTCGCGCGCGCGTCCGGGCACGGGAATGCTGCCGATTGCGTTCGGCGTCTACATCGTTGCTGCCGCACTGCTGCTGCGTCAGCCGGATGTCGGTCAGTGGCTTCTGCTGACGCTTGTGTTCGGTGCGCTCTTCTTCATTTCGGGCCAGCCTCTCGTGCTGGCGCTCGGCTTCGGCGGCATCGGCATCGGCGGCCTTACGGCGGCCTACTTCGCATTCCCGCACGTGCGAGGCCGCGTCGCGCGCTTCCTCGATCCAGCCTCGGGGGACACGTTCCAGACCGACCGTGCCATTCAATCCTTCGCCGAAGGCGGCTTCTTCGGGCGCGGCCCTGGAGAGGGCACGATCAAGTCCGTGCTGCCCGACGCGCACACGGATTTCATTTTTGCGGTGGTTGCGGAGGAATACGGCGCGGTCGCCTGCCTGCTGCTGATCACGCTTTTCGCCTTCGTCGTCGGCCGCGCGCTTGCCCGCTACCGGGATCGCCGCGACCCCTTCACGCATCTGGCAGTGAATGGCCTCGCGCTCCTGCTCGCGCTTCAGGCATCGATCAATATGGCGGTCAATGTGGGCCTCGTCCCGGCCAAGGGTATGACGCTGCCGTTCATTTCGGCCGGCGGTTCGTCGATGATCGCGGCATCGCTCACGGTCGGGATGCTCCTGGCGCTCGTGCGTCGCCGCACGGATCCGCGGATCGTCAGTCGACCGAAAGTTACAGCCAGCCCGCTGCCGCCGATTGGCCGCAATGCGCGCTAAGGTCCAGACCTAGGGGAAGGAGTGGACGTGGGGGAGAAGTCGGTCATGCTGGCCGCCGGGGGTACGGGTGGGCATTTGTTTCCAGCCTTTGCTCTGGCGCAGGAACTTGGACGCCGCGGAGTCGAAGTCGACCTCGTGACGGATGAGCGCGGCGATCGCTATGGCACCGGATTTCCCGCGCGCGCCGTCCACACCGTTCCCGCCGCGACGCTCGCCGGGCGTTCGCCCGTTGCGGCTGCCAAGACCATCCTCGCTCTCACTAATGGCGTCCGCGCAGCCTATGGCCTGCTCGGCCGTGTCCGTCCCGGCGCGGTCATTGGTTTCGGCGGCTATCCGACCTTCCCGCCCCTCGTCGCTGCAAAGCTGCGCCGCATTCCGACGGCTATTCATGAAGCGAATGCCGTGCTCGGCCGCGCCAACCGGATGCTTGCGCCGCGCGTGTCGCGCATCGCCACCTCGTTCGAGCAGACGGCGCTCTTGGCCGACAATCTCACCTCCCGCGTGCGCTTCACGGGCAATCCTGTGCGCGATGCCGTCATCGACTGGAGCGCGCGGCCGTATCGGCCGGCGGAGGTAGATGAGCCGTTCAATCTTCTCGTGTTTGGCGGCAGCCAGGGCGCGCGCTATTTCTCCGAGGCCGTGCCTCCCGCCATCGAGCAGCTGACTCTTAATCAGCGGGCCCGCCTGCGCATTGTCCAGCAGTGCCGCGAGGAGGATCTCGCCGACGTCCGCAAGGCCTACGCGGCATCCGGCGTCGCGGCCGAGCTGCAGACCTTCTTCAAGGATCTTCCCGAGCGCATGGCCAATGCTCATCTCGTCATCGGCCGCGCGGGCGCGTCGAGCATCGCCGAGCTGACCGTGCTCGGTCGTCCCGCCGTGCTCGTGCCGCTGCCGCACGCGGTGGACAACGATCAGCTCCGCAATGCCACGCGGCTCGCCGACGCCAGCGCAGGCTGGTGCATCGAGCAGAAAAGCCTGACGGCGGAAAAGCTATGCGAAACAATTTCTTCGCTCATGGAGCGACCGACGGTACTGTCGGCTGCTGCCAGTGCGGCCAAGCAGCTCGGTCGACCCGATGCCGTGGTACGGCTCGCCGATCTCGCGGAAGAGTTGATTGGTGTGCGGATGGCGAATCGCGCGTGAGTGGCGGGCGCCGTCGCGACTGAGGACAAGAGAAGGCTGGACGGGCAATGCAGATACCGAGCGAACCGGGCACATTCCACATCATCGGCATCGGCGGCATCGGCATGAGCGCCATTGCGGAGATCCTTCGCGCCAAGGGCCACACGGTGCAGGGCAGCGACCAGAAGGACAGCGCCAACGTCAAGCGACTGCGCGCCAAGGGCATCCGGGTTTTCGTCGGCCATGACGGCATCAACCTCGTCGGCGCGCGCTATGTCGTGATCTCGACGGCGGTGAAGGATACCAACCCGGAGCTCAAGGCGGCGCGCGAGAAAGGCCTGACCATCATCCGCCGCGCGGAGATGCTCGCCGAGCTCATGCGTCTCTATTCGACGGTCTCGATCACGGGCACGCACGGCAAGACGACGACGACATCGCTGGTCGCACACATTTTCGTCGAAGCCGGCCTGGAGCCGACCGTTATCACCGGCGGCATCATCAATACCTGGGGTTCCAATGCGCGCCTCGGTGCCGGGCCATGGATGGTCGTCGAGGCGGATGAATCGGACGGTACGTTCATCAAGATCCCCTCGCAGATTGGCGTCGTCACGAATATCGATCCC
This sequence comes from Pseudomonadota bacterium, assembly GCA_023410905.1. Classification (GTDB taxonomy): domain Bacteria; phylum Pseudomonadota; class Alphaproteobacteria; order Rhizobiales; family Hyphomicrobiaceae. The sequence continues at coordinate 2,379 of JAEYPL010000118.1, read as the reverse complement.
GAGCACCTAGACTACTTCGGCACGGTCGAGGAAATGCACGAGGCCTATCGCGCCTTCTATCGCAACATCCCGTTCTACGGCCTTGCCATGACGTGCATCGATCATCCGGTCGCGCGCGCGATGATCGAGGAGCTGCAGTTGCGCCGCGATGGCCGTCGCCTGCTCACGTACGGCATCGATCCGACAGCAGACCTCGTACTGACGCGCGTGCGCGTCGAGGGGGCGAGAACGATTTTTGACGCCAAGCTCGGCGAAAGCGTCATGGGTGGTGCGCGCGAGATCAAGGATTGGGTCGTTCCCGTGCCCGGCGCGCACAATGCACTCAATGCGCTGGCTGCCATCGGCGTCGCGGCAGAGGCCGGCATTGCGGACGAGAAAATCCGCGCGGCCATGGCGAGCTTCTCCGGTGTGAAGCGCCGCTTCCAGCCGACAGGCACGTGGAATGGGGCACACATCTTCGACGACTACGGTCATCATCCGGTGGAAATCGCGGCGGTGCTCGGCGCGGCGCGTGCAGGCGCTCAAGGCCGTGTCATCGCTATTGTCGAGCCGCATCGCTACACGCGCGTGCAATCGCTGTTCGATGACTTCTCCGCCTGCTTCAAGGATGCCGATCACGTCATTGTCGCGCCGCTCTACTCGGCAGGCGAAGCGCCGATCGAAGGGATTAGCGCGCAGAGTCTCGCCGATGGCATCGCGCGTTCGGGGCATCGCAGCGTCGTCGCGGTCGATACACCGCAGGATATAGTGCCGGTGCTGCGCAATCTGGCCGGTCCCGGCGACATGGTGATCTGCATGGGCGCGGGCAATTCGACGGAATGGGCACACGCACTGCCGGACTGGCTCGCCGCAATCCCGCTGCGCGTCGGGAGCGCTGGCTGATCATGTCGACGCTCGCCGCCGAGTTGCATGCCTCGATGCCCCAGTTGCGTGGACGCCTCGTGCCCGATGCGCCGCTCAAGGACATCACGTGGTTCCGTGTGGGTGGAGCAGCGGATGTGCTCTACACGCCCGCCGACGAGGCCGACCTCGCCTATTTCATGGCGCAGGCGCCCGCCGACGTGCCGGTTTTCGTCATCGGCCTGTGCTCGAATCTGCTCGTGCGCGATGGCGGCGTGCGCGGTGTCGTCGTGCGTCTCGGTCGTGGCTTCGGGGAGATCGAGCTGCTCGGAAATTCATGCATTCGCACCGGTACGGCAGTGCCGGATGTGAAAATCGCGCGCGCGTCGGCTGATGCAGGTATTGCCGGCCTCTCGTTCTATCGGGGCATCCCAGGCGGCATCGGTGGTGCATTGCGCATGAACGCGGGCGCCCACGGCAGCGAGACCAAGGATGTGCTGCTCTCCGCGCGTGCCGTCGATCGCGAGGGCCGCATACACGAGCTGTCCAACGCCGATATGGGCTTCACGTATCGGCGCAGCGGCGTTCCGCGCGACTGGATTTTCACGAGCGCGACTTTCCAGGGCACGCCGGGCGAGACTGAGGACATTGCGCGCTCCATGGACGAGGTTGCGGCCTATCGCGAGAAGCATCAGCCGATCAAGGAACGCACGGGCGGCTCGACGTTCAAGAACCCGCCCGACAACAGCACCTGGAAGCTGGTCGATGCGGCCGGCTGCCGTGGCTTGCGTGTCGGCGGCGCCATGGTCTCGGAGATGCACTGCAACTTCCTGATCAACGATCGGCAGGCGACGGCTGAAGACATCGAACGGCTCGGCGAGACTGTTCGCGCGCGCGTGCGCGCATCGAGCGGCATCGAGCTGCAATGGGAGATCGTGCGCGTCGGCGAGGCCCTTCCCGGCCATGCAGTCGGTGTCGCGCTCGTCGAGGAGCACGCGCGATGAGCGCATCTGATACGTCATCCGGCAAACCACACGTCGCCCTGCTCATGGGCGGCTGGTCGGCGGAGCGTGAGGTCAGCCTCTCGTCGGGCCGCGAATGCTTGAAGGCGCTCGAAGGCGAGGGCTTTCGTGTGACGCCTATTGATGTCGGGCACGATCTCGCGGCGCGTCTCGTCGAGATCAAGCCTGATGTCTGCTTCAATGCGCTGCATGGGCGCTGGGGCGAAGACGGTTGCGTGCAGGGTCTGCTCGAAGTGCTGGAGATTCCCTATACGCACTCGGGCGTGCTTGCGTCCGCCATTGCCATGGACAAGGAGCGCACGAAGAAGATCGTCAGCGCGCTGGGCGTGCCGATCGCGCATGGCGTGCTCGTGACGCCGAATGATGCGCTCGCCGATCATGCGCTGCCGCCGCCCTATGTCGCGAAGCCCGTCGCCGAAGGATCGAGCGTCTGTGTGGTGATCGTGAAAGTCGGCGCCAATCGGCCGCCGGAAGCCATTCGCACTGTTCCCGTCAGCCGTGACGGGCAGATCTTGGT
>JAEYPL010000116.1 GCA_023410905.1 Pseudomonadota bacterium | reverse complement strand
TGGTCTGCTCGATGCGCGCGATGCCATTGCGCACCTGCGCCGCATAGCCCGAGAACTCCTGGCCGAGCGTGACCGGCGTCGCGTCCTGCGTGTGCGTGCGGCCGATCTTGATGATCTTCGTCCAGGCATTCGCCTTGTCGTCGAGCGCCTTCAGCAGATGGCGCAGCGCGGGCAGTAGATCGTGATGGATCTGCTCGGCGCAGGCAACGTGCATGGCCGTCGGATACGTGTCGTTCGACGACTGGCTCATGTTGACGTGGTCGTTCGGATGGACGGGCTTCTTCGAGCCCATCTCGCCGCCGAGCATTTCGATGGCGCGGTTCGAGATGACCTCGTTCGCATTCATGTTCGATTGCGTGCCCGAGCCCGTCTGCCACACGACCAGCGGGAAGTGGTCGTTGAGCTTGCCGTCGATGACTTCCTGCGAGGCCGCGACGATGGTCTCGCCGAGCTTCTTGTCGAGGCGGCCGAGGGCCATGTTCGTCTCGGCAGCGGCGCGCTTCACGATCCCGAGGGCGCGGACCACGGGGAGGGGCTGCTTTTCCCAGCCGATCTTGAAATTGCCGAGCGAGCGCTGGGCCTGCGCGCCCCAATAGCGGGTGGCGTCCACCTCGATCGGGCCGAAGGTATCGGTCTCGGTGCGGGTCTTGGTCATGGGGCGGTCCGGTCCTGCGCTATTCGGGCGGTTTTTCGTGCTGCGAGAGGCATTAAGCCCGGGGGGAGCGAAGTGCAAGGGGTGGGAGTGCAGGCCGAGCCAGCTTGGATGGCGCAACTACAGGTGGCGTTCTGGCGGTCACTGACTTAAACAGTTTGGATCAGGTCATTATTCAAAGCGTTGTCCTGGGGGGGAGTATGTGGTTTTGGGATTGGTCGACTTGGATCTGGAACTCGTTTCATTCAATCAGTAGCGAAGGCAAGGCTCTAATTGTTGCTGTAGTTGGAGCCGGCATCAAGTGGTGGATGGATAGCCGGTTTATTCGGCAGCTTCGACAGGAGATAGCTCGAAAGGAAGCCGTCCTTGAAGACAAACAAAAGCGGTTGGACGCCGCTGAGCTCAATTTGCAGACAGCGCAAGCTAAACTCGACGAGTTGAAGCGTTCGCTACATGGTAGCGAGCTTGGCATCTGGACGAGCTTTGGGCGCAAGCCACCGTTCGAGGATTACGACGTCCGTGTTCGCCGCCGTAATCCCGTGATTCTAACGGTGGCGAACAACAAAGGTGGCGTTGGCAAAACCACCGTCGTCGGCAATTTGGCGGCGTATTTCGATAGAAAAAAGGGGCTAAAGGTCCTCACGATTGATATGGATTATCAAGGTTCGCTGTCGACGCTATTGCGAGCTGAGCGTGACCAATCGGTAGACCGCAGATCCAGCGTCAATGAACTCCTCGAGCTTGGCTCGAGTCCAGAAACTCTGCTCACGGCCGCGCAAAAGCTCGGCGCTAGACTTAGCCGAAGCGAGTTGGTTCAGGCATTTTATGAATTGGCTCTCTTCGAAGATCGTCTCATGGTCGAGTGGCTGCTACGAGAGAACGACGGCGACGATGTTCGGTATCGCCTAGCCAATGTCCTATTACAACATCCCACGATCGGAAAGCGGTATGACCTAGTGCTTATCGACGTTCCCCCGAGACTATCTACTGCAACCATCAATGCTCTTTGTTCAAGCACTCACCTTCTTGTGCCAACTGTCTTCACGCCCATTGCTGCGGAGACAGTCGAGAATTTCCTTGTTGCGGCAAATGGGCTAATGAGCGGGCTAAATCCAAACCTTCAATTCGTTGGTGTGCTGGAAACTATGGCCCCTCCCAGAGGAGTGAATGGGCCGGCTCGATCAGAAGGGCGTCGAGTGGTTCAGGAGGGGCTTAGTCGATCGTTTCCCCATATCTCCATCTTGAACAATTGCGTGCCCCAAGCTGTTTCAATTGCTAGAAGTGGGGTCGCGTACCTGAATGACGCTAGGGCTCGACGGCACTTTGATGCAGTGGGCGACGAAGTAGCTACTAGGCTTGGATTATGAATATTGGACAGCTCAAGAAGGTACTGAAGGTTGTGGCGGACCACTACCGCGACGCCGGCAGGGATGACGCGGCACGCGATCTCACAGCTCTGGCCACGAATCTGCTAAAAGATAAGGATAGTGAGACTGTAGCCGCGTTCGTGAAGCGTGTCGAGAAAGCTCGCAAACCGCCGGCGCCCAAAGCAAAGGCGCCGAAGGTGCGAAAGAAGTAAGGAGCCGGCGCGAGTAACCATGAAAGTTGACAGAGATCTGCGATGAACGTCACAGAGCTGAAAACCGTACTCAAAAGGTTGGAGGAGCTGTACGCAGCCGGTGGAGCAGGTCCGGCGGCCAAGGATTTGCGCAGCATCGCTGGTCTTCTCGATGGTCACGAAGATAAATCCGTCGATGCATTCATCGAGGAGACGCGTTCGCTCCTCGATCAGCCGAAGGTCGCAGCGCCCAAGGCGCCGAAGGCATTGGCAAACGTTTCCCTGGTCGCGTCCTACGTCGAGCGCCTGCTAGGTGCCGGCATCGATCAGGCGCAGTTCGAGGCCGTTCTGGCAGAGTTGGATAGCGACAAGCGTACGAGCCGCATCGAGTGGTTCGCGATCGCCAACGGATACCGGAATAGGCCGACGAGCGGTACGTTCGAATTCAAGTTCAATAGTATTCCGGAGGCTCGGAAGTCTGTCCGTGACACTTTCATCGAACGTCACGAAGCCGCCAGCAAGCGCGGCATCATCGAGCGCCTCACAAAATGGGCGTCTTAGTTGAGGCCCCTTAGGTCCGCCGTGGCAGCCCATTCCGCCCCGCCACCCCCTTAAACCAAAGTCGCAACACTCCGCTCACGCCGCACGCGGCAACCGCGTTTTCGGCCAATTCTGCCGCCTTTCCCAGCATGCCCGGGGCCATGGGTCGCGGCCATAGGGGGTGGAATGCCGGAGAATTATGCAGTATTCGCCCAAAGATTGGGCGCCGTCCGGCAGCCCTACCCCCATCCCCACCCCGAAGGAGACCCGATGTCCGACGGTAGCTTGCTCGACGATGCCCTCGTGCGCCTCGATGAGGCGGCCCGACACCTCAATGTCGACCCGGATGTCGTCGAGAAGCTGAAATACGCCCGCGAGACGACCAAGGTCCGCCTCATGATCCGCATGGATGACGGCTCGCGGAAGTCGTTCCTCGCCTGGCGCTGCCGCTACGACGATACCCGCGGGCCGACCAAGGGCGGCATCCGCTATCATCCGGATGCACATGTCGAAGAAGTCGAGACGCTTGCCTTCTGGATGACCTTCAAGTGCGCGGTGATGAACCTGCCGTACGGGGGCGGCAAGGGAGCGGTGCGCGTCGATCCGCGCAAGCTCTCCAAGGCCGAGCTGGAACGCCTCTCGCGCGCCTACATGCAGGCCTTTGCGAGGACTGTTGGCCCCGATCGCGATATCCCGGCGCCGGATGTCTACACGAACGCCATGATCATGGGCTGGATGGCCGATGAGTATGCCCAGATCAAAGGGCAGGCCGAGCCCGCCGTCATTACCGGCAAGCCGATTGCGCTCGGTGGGTCGCTCGGGCGTGGCGATGCGACGGCGCGTGGCGGCTACTATCT
>JAEYPL010000006.1 GCA_023410905.1 Pseudomonadota bacterium | reverse complement strand
GCATTGAGGGCCGGGAACGAGCCGACGACGCCCGACGTGCATTGGGCGATGACAAGGTCGGGATTCGAGACGATGAACAGCGGCGCCCCGATGACAGGGATGCGCAGGCGCTTCTTGAGGAGGTCGGGGAGCGACATGCCGGTGGCTGATCCTAATTGCGGGAGCAGGGCGCTCCACGGGCGGACGACGGCGGTAACCTAACAGGGTCACCGGCTCGCCGTCATCGGTAAGTCGCCGCAGGGCCGGTCAGCCGAACCGGGCTCTCGAGACCTCGATGGCGTCCTCGAAGGTCCGCAGCCCCGTCGTCGGTGTCGAAACGAGAACGGCCATGTTGCCCGGCTTGTGCTGGTTACGGAGCATTCGCGTGTGGGCCTTGGGGATCTGATCCCACGCAAAGACCTCTGACATGCAGGGATCGATGCGCCGCTCGACGACGAGCTTGTTGGCTTGCGCGGCTTGCAGGAGGTTCGCGAAGTGCGAGCCTTGCACGCGCTTCTGGTGCATCCAGAGATAGCGCGCATCCATGGTCAGGTTGTAGCCCGTCGTGCCGGCGCAGATGACGACCATGCCGCCGCGCTTGACGAGGAGCACGGACACGGGGAATGTCGACTCGCCCGGATGCTCGAAGACGAAATCGACGTTGTTCCCTTTGCCCGTGATCTCCCAGATGGCCGCGCCGAACTTGCGCGCTTCCTTCATCCAGGTGCCGAACTCCGGCGAGTTCACTGTCGGTAATTGTCCCCAGCAGTTGAACTTCTTGCGGTTGATGACACCCTTGGCGCCGAGCTGCATGACGAAGTCACGCTTGTCGTCCTCGGAGACGACGCCGATCGCATTCGCGCCGGCTGTGGCGCAGAGCTGAATGGCAAACGAGCCGAGACCGCCCGAAGCACCCCAGACAAGCACATTGTGACCTGGGCGCAGAATGTGCGGGCGATGACCGAACAGCATGCGATAGGCCGTGGCGAGCGTGAGCGTATAGCAGGCGCTCTCTTCCCACGTCAGATGCTTCGGCCGCTCCATGAGCTGGCGATCCTGCACGCGCGTGAACTGCGAGAACGAGCCGTCCGGCGTCTCGTAGCCCCAGATGCGCTGCGACGGCGAGAACATCGGATCGCCGCCGTTGCATTCCTCGTCGTCGCCGTCGTCCTGATTGCAGTGGATGACGACCTCGTCGCCGACCTTCCAGCGCTTCACCTTCGAGCCGACCGCGTAGACGATGCCCGACGCATCGGAGCCGGCGATGTGATAGGGCTGCTTGTGGCCGTCGAAGGGAGAAATCGGCGTGCCGAGCGCCGCCCATACGCCGTTGTAGTTCACGCCGGCGGCCATCACGAGAACGAGCACGTCGTGGCTGTCGAGCGGCCAGGTCGGCACGACCTCGACCTGCATGGCGCTCTCAGGCTCGCCGTGGCGCTCCTTGCGGATGGCCCAGGCGTACATGTTTTTGGGTACATGCCCCAGCGGGGGTATCTCGCCTACCTCGTAGAGATCCTTCAGCGGCGCTTCGGTGGGAACGGCCTGTAAAGCCTGCGCGGACTTCGCCATGGGACACCTGCTTTGGTTGCGGGTGCGAACAGCATGGCAGAGTAAATACTGCGCTGCAATATCAGAATGCGGCGTTGCACTATCGTCACTTGGTCGTATTGGCTCGCTTCGCGAACAGGGCTGCCGCCCTGTAACCCGCATCGTGCCGAAGGCGCGTGTCTTCGACACGACGGACACCCCCGGCCCCCCGTCTTTTATTGATTTGGAGCCCCTTGAGAGGTTCGGTTCATAAAAGCGGGTGGGTCCGGGACGGTGTCCCTCCCGGCAGGGGCGTGGGTCATACCGAAGGCATGCCAGAGGCATGCGTCCCCGTCGTGCCGAAGGCGCGAATTAGGCCCGCTGCGAGGCCTTCAGCGCCTGATCCAGATCCTCGATGATGTCGCGCGCGTCCTCGAGGCCGATCGAGAGACGCACGAGTTCCTCGCCGACGCCGGCTTTGCGCAGCTCTTCCGCGCTCATCTGCTGATGGGTCGTGCTGCCCGGATGGATGATCAGCGACTTCGCATCGCCGACGTTAGCGAGATGCGAGAGCAGGCGCACGCGCTCGATCAGCACCTTGCCCGCGCGCCGCGCGCCGCCTTCGCCCGATCCATCCGGCGCCTTGATGCCGAAGCTCATCATGGCGCCTGCGCCCCGCGGCATTTGCTTCTTGGCGAGAGCGTGATCGGGATGGCTCTCGAGCCCCGGATACTTCACCCAGGCAACTGCCGGATGCTTTTCGAGGAAAGCCGACACCGCGCGCGCATTATCGACGTGGCGGGCCATGCGTACGGGCAGCGTTTCGATGCCCTGCAGGAGATAGAAGGCGTTCGCCGGGCTCATGCAGGCGCCGAAGTCGCGCAATCCCTCGGCGCGGGCGCGCGCGATGAAAGCGGAGGGGCCGAATTCCTCGGCGAAGTTGAGATTGTGATAGCCGGCATAGGGCTCGGTGAGCGTCGGGAACTTGTCCGACTTTGCCCAGTCGAAGCGTCCGCCATCGACGAGCAGGCCGCCGATGGCGATGCCATGCCCGCCGAGGAATTTCGTCGCCGAATGCATGACGATATCGGCGCCGAGTTCGAACGGGCGGCAGAGATAGGGCGTCGAGAACGTCGCGTCGATCATGAGCGGGAGGCCGTGATCGTGCGCGACTTTCGCGACCGCCGCGATATCGAGCACTTCGAGACCAGGATTGCCGAGTGTCTCTGCATAAAGAAGACGTGTCTCGGGCTTGATGGCGGCGGCGAAGGCTGCGGGATCGCGCGGATCGACCTGCGTTGTCGTAATGCCGAAGCGCGGCAGCGTATGCACGAACATGTTGTGCGAGCCGCCGTAGATGCGGTTCGAGGCAACGATGTGCCCGCCTTGGCCCATGAGCGTCGTAATGCCGAGATGGAGTGCGGCTTGACCACTCGCGACGGCCACGGCGCCGACGCCGCCTTCGAGCGCCGAGATGCGCTCTTCGAGTACGGCGACGGTCGGATTGGAAATGCGCGAGTAGATGTGCCCGGCGCGTTCAAGATTGAACAGCTCGGCGGCGTGGTCAGCGTCATTAAAGACGAACGACGTCGTCTGGTAGATCGGCACGGCCCGCGCACCGGTTGTCGGATCGGGTTGCTGCCCGGCATGCAGGGAAAGCGTGTCGAAGCGGGGATACTGATCGTCGGCCATGGCGGGCGCCTCTCCAAAATCTCCGACTATTCAGTATCGAAGGGGGCGCGCAGCGACAACCGGATCGTTGCGCGCGGGCGTTCCGTGGGCGTTCCCGGGGGCCTGGGGATTGCGGGGACGGCGCGGGTGCAGCGGGGCTTGCCGCGCCGCGAATCACCTAACGCTTAAGCACATCGCGTGGGGTCGTGCGCAGCGTCCAGGCAGGGTGCGCAGCGTCGAGGAGATAGATCATGGTTCGGGGGCGTGTCCGTCAGCGGGTTGCGTTGCGTTGTATGCTGGGAATGGGAAGCTGCGTCGCTTCCGTACTCGCTCTGGCCGGTTGTGGCGGTGCGGATGTTCTGAAGCTACCGAGCCTCGGCCCATCGACACCCGCCCTGAACATCACGCCGAAAGCAGAGCCGCCCATGCGCGAGGTGTCGCCCGGCGAGGCAAAAGCCGCCCGTGCGCGCCTCGGCGAAGCGGCGACACTTGCGGCGGCGCGATCCGATCCCCAGGATATCGAAGCCGTGATGGCGGCGGCGCGCGTCATGCGCCGGCATGGCGACAAGGCAGGCGCTCTCGCGCTGCTCGATACGTCCGCACCCGTAGCGCCGAACGATGCGCGCCTGTTGCGCGATCGCGGGCTGCTGGCGCTGGAACTCGGTGCGGTTGCCCGCGCGCGTGATCATCTCAAGAAGGCCGTCGAGAACGGCAGCCGCGACTGGCAGACACATTCCGCGCTCGGCAGTGCACTCGCAGCTGGCGGCGATCAGAAGGGCGCGCAGCGCCAGTTCGCCGAAGCGCTCAAGCAAACACCGGACAATCCGGTCGTGCTCAACAATCTCGCGCTTTCCATGGCGCTCGAAGGTCGCCGCGCGGAAGCCGAGCAGATGTTGCGGCAGGCAGCAGCCGGTCAGAAAAAAGGCAGTGATGCGCGCGTCGCGCAGAATCTGTCGCTGGTCAGTCGCATCAGTGAGGCGCAGGGCAAGGCTGCGATCAAGCCCGCAGCGGTGCCCGCCAAGGATGCGAAGAAGGCCGCGGCCACAGTACCGACGCGGACCGCGCAGGCGGACTGATGGGTGATCGCGCCTTTGGCGCGAGTAGGGCCGCAGGCCCTACGACCCGCATCGTGATGAAGTGGTGCGCATTGCGAGCTAGCTGCATGGCCGCCGCGGGCATAGCACCACGGTAGGGCTGCGAAGCACCTCTTCCCAACAGCCCGCGGCAAAAAGAAAAACTCCAGCCTTAAACCGCCTCCTTCGTACGCTCCATCTTCTTGCGCACGTTGGGGTCGAGCCAGCGCTTGCGGAGCCGGATCGACTTCGGCGTCACCTCGACCAGCTCGTCGTCGGTGATGTAGCTCATGGCGCGCTCGAGCGTCATGCGCAGCGGCGGCGTCAGGATCATCGCCTCATCTTTGCCGGAAGCACGCACGTTCGAGAGCTTCTTGCCCTGGATGATGTTCACGATCAGGTCGTTCTCGCGGCTGTGCTCGCCGACGATCATGCCCTCGTACACCCGCGTCTGCGGATCGATCATCATCGCACCGCGCTCTTGCAGGTAGAAGAGCGAGTACGCCGTCGCTTCGCCGGCAGCGTTCGAGATGAGCACGCCCTGGCGACGGCCCGCAACCTCACCCTTGAATGGCGCATAGG
>JAEYPL010000309.1 GCA_023410905.1 Pseudomonadota bacterium | reverse complement strand
CCCCTCGACGACGACCTCGAGAAGCTTGGCGCCGGGCGTCGAAGTCGCCTTGCGGATCGCCGGCTCGAGGGCGGCGGGGTCGGTAATGCGGTGCGCCTCGCGACCCATGGACTTGGCGAGCGCCGTGAAATCTACCGCCGGCTCGGCGAAGTCCATGCCGACATACTGCTCGTTGCCATGAAAGAGCTTCAGCCGCTGCTTGATGAAGCGATAGCCGCCGTTGTTGCAGATGATGTAGGTGATCGGCAGCTTGTGGGGCGCGGCCGTCCAAAGCGCCTGGATGGAATACATCGCCGAGCCATCGCCGACGACGCACACGACCGGACGGTCCTTCTGCGCCAAGGAAATGCCGACTGAAGCCGGCACGCTCCAGCCGATGCCGCCTGAAGCGAGCCCGTGGTATCCAAAGCGATCGCGGTAGGCGAGCAGGCTGTTCAGCAGTCGGCCGCTCGTGAGCGACTCGTTGACGACCACGGCATCCTTCGGGATCGACTCGACGATGCGCAGCGTCATGAAATCGGGATTGATCGGCTTGCCCTTCAGGATCTCGCGGGCATCGATCGTCGACACGAGCTTCTTGCGCTTGGCCGTCCAGTTGTTCTCCTTGAGTGCGGCGAGAGACTTCTCGGCTCGATCCTTCAGCGCCTTGCCGCCCTTCTTGACGAGAGCCGGCGTCAGCACGCGCAGCGTCTCACGCACATCCGCGCGGACAGCCAACTCAGCCGAATAGTTCTTCGCCAGATCCCAGTCATTGAGGCCGATCTGGATCATCGCCAGCTCGGCGGGCATCGGATCGATTTCGCTCCAAACCGACATTCGGATCGGATCAGCGCCAAGCACGATCATGAGATCGTAGGGCGAGAGCGCCGCGCGGACGTCCGGCTGCTCGCGATTGAGACCGCCGATGTAGCAGGGGCTTTCGGAAAGGAAATGTGCGCCATAGGCGACGCTCTGCTGCAGCACCGGACAGCCGAACGCCTCGGCGAACTCGGCAGCTTCCTTGAGGGCATCGCTCTTCACGATCTCGTCGCCGACGATGATGATCGGGCGCTCGGCCTTAAGGATGCGCGCAGCGAGTGCATCAAGCACTTCGTCGGATGGGCGCACGCGGCTGTCCACACGCGTCGACGAGCCGAGATCGATGCCGCCTTCCATATTGAGGATGTCTCCCGGCAGCGAGATGAAGACGGGGCCGGTCGGCGGTGTCATGGCGACCTTGGCGGCGCGGCGCATGATGCGCGGGAGGTCGTCGAGGCGCGTGACCTCGATCGCCCACTTGACCAGCGGCTCGGCCATGGGAACGAGGTTGTCGTAAAGTAGCGGCTCGGTCAGACCGTGGCCCTGCTCCTGCTGGCCGGCCGTGAGAATAATGGGCGTGCCGGTGAACTTCGCGTTGTAGAGGGAGCCGAGTGCGTTGCCGAGACCAGGGGCGACGTGGACATTGCACGCCGTGAGCTGACCCGATGCGCGCGAGTAGCCGTCGGCCATGGCGACAACCAGGCTCTCCTGCATCGCCATCACGTAATTCATATCCGGGTGCTCGGCGAGCGCGTGCATGATCGGCAGCTCGGTCGTGCCGGGATTGCCGAACAGATGCGTGACGCCCTCGTCCTTGAGAACGGAGAGGAAGGCCGAGCGGCCGGTGATCTGGTTCTTTGCCATTGGAGTGTTTCCTTCCCCGCTGTCGGGCCCAGTGCCCGTGCCCGTGTCGGGCCCCGACTTCTCGGAATTTTGAGCGGCTGAGCGATTGTGTCTGGACTTATGATGCGATACCAGCGCGACCGACACAATCGGCGAGCCATGCGGAGAGCGCAGGCTGCGCCGCGCGGACATCGATGAGGGTGGCAGTGCGACCGACACGCCGGCGTCTGATCAAGATGCTTTCCGCAACCGGATTGCTTGGCACCGCCGGATATACCGGCTTCGGACCCCGGCGCGCCAATGCCTACTACCAGGGCCCGGTCAGCGATCATTTCGACGGAACACTCTTCCACAATCCTGGCGGCACGCAGCCCGGAGGACCGCATCGCATCCTGCAGATCTACTTCATGGAGAAGTGGGAGAAATGGCCGACGAAAGTCGAAAGCCCATTTCTGGATAAGCCACCCGCCGAGGTCACGGGCCAGCGCGCGCGCATTGCCTTCGTCGGCCACGCGAGCTGGCTGATCCAGGCGGGCGGCCTCAACATCCTCGTCGATCCTCAATGGTCCGACCGCGCGAGCCCTTTCGCGAGCTTCGGGCCGACACGCTGCTGCGCGCCTGGCATCCGCTTCGAGGATCTCCCAACGATCCACGCGATACTGGTCACGCACAATCATTATGACCATCTCGACCTGGCGACACTCGCGCGGCTGTGGGCGCGCGACCGGCCACGAATCGTCACGCCGCTCGGCAACGACGTCATCATGCGCGAGGCCATACCCGACCTTACGGCGACCACCGTGGACTGGGGCGACCGGACAGTGCTTGACAATGGCATCGTCGTGCATACCGAGCCGACACATCACTGGTCAGCGCGTGGCACGCGGGACAGGCGGCACGCACTCTGGGCGAGTTTCCTCATCGAGACACCGGCGGGGCGCATCTATGCCGTCGGCGACAGCGGGCTTGGCGATGGCGGCACGTTCCGGCACGTCGGTGCGCGTTATCCTGGCATCCGCATGGCGCTACTGCCCATCGGCGCCTACGAGCCGCGCTGGTTCATGAAGCATCAGCACATGAACCCCGAAGACGCCGTGGAAGCTTTCCAGATGTGCGGTGCGGAGATGGCGCTCGGCCATCACTGGGGGACGTTCCAGCTCACGACGGAAGCGCGGGATGCGCCGCCCCTGGCGCTCGCTGAGGCGTTGACCCAGAAAGGTATCGCGGCGGACCGTTTCCGCGCAGTGCAGCCGGGCGAAGTCGTCGAGATCTGACCATCACCGCTTCCGGCGCATCGCCGCACTGCGCGACCAAGCCTCGCGAAGGTACGCCGGGTGGGCTAACGTGCGGCCAGCCATACCGGGAGGATACGCAAAACATGAAAATCCGAGGTGCTGTCCTGTACGAGCAGGGCCTGCCGCGTCCTTATGCCAAAAGCCAGCCGCTCAGGATCGAGACGCTCGATCTCGAAGGACCGCGCGCCGGCGAAGTGCTCGTCCAGGTGAAGGCAGCGGGGCTCTGCCATTCCGATCTCTCGACTATCGAAGGCGTGAGGCCGCGCCCATTGCCCATGGTGGTGGGCCATGAGGGCGCAGGCGTCGTTGCCGAGGTCGGGGCCGGCGTGACCGACATCAAGCCGGGCGATGCTGTTGTCTTCATCTTTGCGCCGAGCTGCGGGTCCTGCCGCCAGTGCATCTCGCAGCGGCCCTTCCTGTGCACGACCTTCAATGCCGCGCGACAGAAGGGCGATCTCGCAACCGGCGGACGGCGGCTCAGCCTCAATGGACAATCGATCGCGCACAACTCGGGCCTGTCGTGTTTCGCCGAGTATGCTGTCGTGCCGCGCAACTCCGTGCAGAAGATTCCGGCGGACGTACCGATGCATGATGCGGCGCTGTTCGGTTGTGCCGTCGTGACCGGCGTCGGCGCGGCCGTGAATACAGCGAACGTCAAGCCGGGCGAGAGCGTCGCTGTCGTCGGGCTCGGTGGCGTCGGCCTGTCCTGCCTGCTCGGCGCGATCGTCGCGGGCGCCGGGCGCATTCTCGCGATCGACGTTTCGGATGAAAAGCTCGCGCTCGCGCGTCAGCTCGGCGCCACGGACACGTTCAACGCCAAGGATGCCGATTGCGTCGATCGCATCATCGCGGCGACCGATGGCGGCGTAGATTCGTCCTTCGAGATGGCCGGCAGCATCAAGGCCATGGAGCTCGCCTACAAGATCACGGTACGCGGTGGCCAGACGGTATCCGCCGGCCTCTCGCCCGCGACCGCGCAGTTCCCGGTCAACCACTACCAGATGGTCCAGGACGGCCGCACGGTGAAGGGCAGCTACATGGGCGGCTGCGTCATTGCGCGCGACGTGCCGCGCTACATCAACCTCTACAAGGATCGCAAGCTGCCCGTCGACCGGCTCCGCAGCGCGCTGATCAAGCTCGACGAGGTCAACGAGGGCTTCGACCGGCTCGCAGACGCTGCCGTCGTGCGGCAGATGATCGTTTTCGGCTGACGGACAACCATGCGCGCACGCACACGAAAACTCCTTGGGACGGTGCTTCTGCTCGTCGTCCTGATCATCTACTCGCTGATCGTGATGCTGGCGGCAGCATCCGTTCTGCCGGGCGCGGGCAAGCTCGTGGAGCTGATCTTCTACGCCATTGCCGGCATCGCGTGGATCCTGCCGGCCGGCGTACTCATCAAATGGATGTATGCGTCGCCGCCCGAAGCGCAGTGAAAGCCGGCCGATCGCGCGAAGGCGTCAATCTTCGCGCCAATGCGCGGCGATCCAGGGTGTCGGCTTCACGAATTTGTAGGCCTTCTCGTACCAGCGCGTCGTCGGCCAGGCGCCGTCGCGCGCTTCATCCGGATCGGGCTTGCCTGTGAAGCAGACGACCTTGGTCTCTGCCGGCAGCTTCGTTGTCATGAGGAAATTGAGCGGCCATTTCGGCATGAGCGTGTGCTTGAAGCTGACACACCATGGCGCCGGCCAGAACTCGATGCTCTTGATCGTGCGCGAGATGTACGTCTGACTATTGGGAAAGCGCTCCGTGACACCCATGGGGTCGGCTGCCAGCGTCTCGTAGAGATAGGCGTGCGATCCGACGCGGAAGCGATAGACGGACGTATTGCCGATCTTCGATCCCATCTGCGTCCAATTCTCGATGACGCAGAAGGTCGCCTCGGGCTTGTAATCGAAGAACTCGTCGATCGAACCGGTCACGACGACGTCGAGGTCGAGGAACAGCACGTCGCCGGAAATGCCTTCGAGCTGTTCTTGCCAGAGCGAGATCTTGCGCCAGGGATAGTTGGCCTTGCGCGAAGGAATCGGCACCGTGGGCATCGCGTAGGTGACGACATCCGGGTGTATGCCCGTCGCGTCATCGGTGTAGCAAACGAGCCGCGTATCTCGTTTCGTATTTCGTCGGATCATCGCCCACAGACAGTTCACGTATGCCGAGGGATATCGAGTGCCCCACTTCGCACAAATGACTGTCTGCGCCATCGCCCCTCCAGCATCCTGCAGCGACTGACTTTCTTGGCCGGCCGGCGCGCGACAATTCGCATGAACACCCCGCCGGAACAAGCCGTCTGTTCACGACAAAACTGTCGCAGAGAGATTGCCGCAGAGATACTAACGCATGTGGCGTGCGCGTATTCCGTCAGGCGGGATTGACAGTCGGCCAACGCAAGCCAAGCCGCCGGGTCGCGCCGTCCAGCGCAAAAGGCAACCCCGAGAGCAGCACCTTCACATAGCGCGGCTTCTGGAGATCACCGTTGAGCGCTATGCGCGGAAGCGCATTCATTGCCGAAGCGTGATGCGGCTTCAGCAGGCCGCTTTGCGATGTCACCGCTGTCGCGAGACCGGCCTCGCGGGCAAGCTCGAAATCCCTCAGGCCCACGCCGCCCTCCGGGAAGCTGAAGTGACGGCAGGGACGACCGGTCTCGCGCTCGACACGCGCGCAGCTCTCGGCGATTTCGGCGCGCGCCTCCGCATAGGAAAGCGCTCCTAAGGCCACATGTCGGCGCGTATGCGAGCCAATGGTGACGAGCGGATCTTGCGCGAGTGCGCGAATCTCCGTCCAGTTCATGGCCAGCTCGCCACAGAGCCCGCTGACATCGATCTCGTAGTGGTGGCAAAGATCCGCAACGATCTCGCGGGCATCGTGCTCGGGTTGCCGCCTGAGCCATCGGTGGATAGCTGTAAAGGCACGCGTTTTCGCGGCCGGTCGCTTGCACGAGAAATGCTGGAGCGTGCCCTCGACTTTCAGCTCGAGGGCGTCGACGCTCCGCACGAGATTCTCGAGCGCGCGCCACCAGATATTCCCATGCCCGTCCGCGAAATCACTCGCGATGTAAACCGCAAAAGGCCGCTGATGCCGCTTGAAGATCGGATAGGCGTTCTCGAGAACATCGCGATAGCCATCGTCGAACGTGAAGCAGACGAAGGGGCGGGCGAGTTCACCCTCGGCGAGGCGCGTACGTGCATCGTCGAGCGAGATCACGTCGTAGCCGCGCTCAATGACAAGGCGAACGGTCCGATCCAGGAACTCGGGCGCGACCTCGAGGTGCCGGTTCGGCGCAAAGGCCATGGGCGTCGCCGGCCACACATGATGAAGCGCAAAGATCGCACCAGTTCCGCGGCTCAGGCCTGCGGCCAGACTGTCGATGCCGGTATAGTGCAGGGCGGAAAGAGACGCCTTCTGAATGCTTGAACCACGCCCGCCCATCGCGCACTCCTCCGCGTACAGAAACCGGAGTTCATGCTGGGTAGGTGGTGGTGCGATGTAAAGCACGTCGCCGACGCTATCCCCCGATGAATCGCATTAAGGATGCGCCGCCTCAACCGAGATGGCGACCAGTCCACGTCGCATCGGCACGGGCGAGGAAATCGACGATGGCCTGGATGCTCGGCTCGTCGCGCAGCAAGGGTGCGTGTCCCTGCCCAGGAACCGTCAGCAGCGTCATGTCCGGATGCTCGAGCCGCATGCGCTCGGCCGTCGCGGCGCTCAGGATATCGGAGAGCGCACCGCGCAGCGTCAGTACCGGCACACGCGCAAGAGCCTTGAACTGAGGCCAAAGCTCGGGCAGCGGCCCATCCAGGATCGAGGCCGTTCGATTGAGCTCCTGGTCATAGCCCGGCGCCGGTCGGCCGCCTTCTTCGTTGTACTGCTGGCGCGCGATGTCCTCCCACATATCGCTCGGCACGGCAGGAAAGTGACGCTGCGCCATGGAGCGCACGAGTTCACCCGCTTCGGCCCACGTCGCCGGCAGCGGAATGCGCCCGACGTAGCTGACGATCCTGAGCAGCCCTTCGCGCTCGATGAGCGGGCCGATGTCGTTGAGAACCACGGCGCCCATGTTACCGGGGCGTACCGCGGCCATGATCATGGCCAGGATGCCGCCGCGCGAGGTGCCGACAATCGCCGTATCGCTCAAGCCCTCGATGGTCATGAAATCGAGCGTATCCAAGAGCTCGTTCATGACCTGATAGTTCTGCCAGTCCGGATCGTAGGCCGAGCGCCCACGCCCGCGATAGTCGATAGCATAGACGTGGCGGGACGTCGGGAGATCCGGACTCGAGAGAACGCTGGCGAGGTGATGGAAATCGCGGCTGTTTCGCGTGAGCCCTGCGAGGCAGAGAACGGGACGGCGCGTCGAGCCTGGCGCGGGATAGTGGCGCGCGTAAAGCCTGAGCCCATCGCGCGCCGTGTAGAAGATGTCACGCCAATTCTGGCGATCGGGAACGGCGGGCAGCGTCGCCGTTTTCCAATCCGCGTCGGAGGTCGAGAGCAGAGGACGGGTCGATGACGGCATCAGGCCTCCTGCCTCATTCCGCGACTAGCCGATCAGGCGCTCCATCTCGGTGACGATGGCCTTGCCCATCTCGGTCGTGCCGACACTGCGCATGTTCGGCTGCATGATATCGGCCGTACGGTAGCCCTGGGCGAGCGTATTGGCGATCGCCTTGTCGAGCAGATCCGCTTCCTTGACCATATTGCACGAGTAACGCATCGCCATGCCGAATGATGCAAGCTGCGCGATGGGATTGGCAATGCCCTTGCCGGCAATGTCCGGCGCCGAGCCGTGGATCGGCTCGTAGAGCGCCTTGGGAATGCCGGTCTTGGGATCGGGCGCACCGAGCGACGCCGAGGGCAGCATTCCGAGCGAGCCCGCCAGCATCGCCGCTTCGTCCGAGAGCATGTCGCCGAACAGGTTGTCGCAGACGATCACGTCGAACTGCTTCGGATTGCGCACGAGCTGCATGGCGCAAGCATCGGCGAGAATGTGCTGAAGCTCGACGTCCTTGGCCTCGGCCTGATGCACGGCCGTCACGACCTGGTTCCACAGCACGCCCGTCTTCATGACGTTGCGCTTCTCGGCGGAGTGCACCTTGTTGTTGCGCTTGCGGGCGAGGTCGAAGGCCACGCGGGCAATGCGCTCGATCTCGTACGTCTGATACACGGTTGTATCGACGGCGCGCTTCTGGCCGTTCTCGAGCGTCACGATCTCCTTGGGCTCACCGAAGTACGTGCCGCCCGTCAGCTCGCGCAGAATGAGAATGTCGAGACCTTCGACGAGTTCGCGCTTGAGGCTCGATGCCTCAGCGAGAGCCGGATAGCAAATGGCGGGGCGCAAGTTGGCGAAAAGATCGAGCTCCTTCCTGAGCCGCAGCAGACCGGCCTCGGGACGGATCTCGTAGGCGACCTTGTCCCACTTGGGACCGCCAACCGAGCCGAAGATGATGGCGTCCGCGGCCTTGGCCTTGGCGAGAACTTCCTCGGTTAGCGGGGTGCCGTGCTTGTCGATGGAGCAGCCGCCGCAGAGCGCCTGCTCGACACGGAACTCGGCCTTGGACTTCTTGGCGAGGAAGGAGATGAAGCGGTCGACCTCGGCCATGACCTCGGGGCCAATGCCGTCGCCGGGAAGGAGGAGGAGATTGTGGGTCGCCATGGAAAACCGCCGTCCGTTGCCAAGATGCAAGAAGAGTTGGCCGTAGTGCTAGACCGGCCAGCCACATCATGCAAGGCGGCGACGGGATGGCTGCCCCCCGGTAGCAGGCGTCATGCCTTCGGCGGCGGCTCCTCGACAGGGTCGAGAAGGCGGTGCATGTGCACGATGAAATAGCGCATCTGAGCATTGTCGACCGTCCTCTGAGCGGCCGCCTTCCAGGCTTTGTAGGCTTCGGCGTAATTCGGATAGATGCCGACGAGGTCGAGCTTATCGAGATCGGCAAACTCGTGCTTACCGAGGTCGGACAGCTCGCCGCCGAAGACGAGGTGGAGGAGCTGGCGGGGTTTCTGGTCGGTCATGGCTGGCACCTCGGGGCTGGCTGTCGGACGACCCTAGTCGGTACACATGACAGGAAATGTCGCCAAGCCCGATTTTGGGGCTAGTGGCCGCGTCCCCGGCTCATTCACCCAGCACGCGCAGCCATATCAGCGACCAAGCCGGCAAAAACGAGCCAGCCGAGATCACGGTTCGACTTGAAACGCTTGAGGCAGTTGGCCGGATTGGAAATGTCGAGCGTGACCACCTGCCAGGACATATGTGCTGCCGCGGCCACCAGAGCCATCATGCCAATGGACCCGACACCGCTGAGCCAAGCTGCGAGCGCCCACATGAGGATGGCGAACGCATAAAGGCCGCTGACCCAGGACTTCGTCTGATCGCCGAAGCGCAGTGCCGTCGATCCGAGGCCGAGCGTGAGGTCGTCCTCCTTGTCCTGGTGCGCGTAGAGAGTGTCGTAACCGATGGTCCACGTGACGCAGCCGAGGTAGAGAACGACGGCGGGCCATTCGAGCTCGCCGCGCGCCGCCGTCCAACCGACCAACGCGCCCCACTTGAAGGTCAGCCCGAGCACGAGCTGCGGCCAGTTCGTGATGCGCTTCATGAACGGATAGATCGCCACGAGCAGCAACGACGACGCACCGAGCACGACCGTATACCAATTGAACTGCAGCAGGACGGCGAGCCCGATCAGGCATTGCAGCAGCATGAATGCCACCGCCGCCTTCACGCTCACCTCGCCGGACGGAATCGGGCGGCCGCGCGTCCGAGCAACCCCCGCGTCGATGTCGCGATCGACGATGTCGTTATAGGTGCAGCCGGCCCCGCGCATGACGAAGGCGCCGATCAGGAACAAAAACGCGAACCAGATCGAGGGATACGCCGCGCCATTGGCATGCTCGGCGAGGGCCAACGCCCACCAACACGGAAAGAGCAGGAGCCAGCCGCCGATCGGCCGGTCGAAGCGGGCGAGGCGCGCGTAGGGGCGAAACCACGCAGGCGCATAGCGGTGCACCCAGTTATCGGGCGGCGCGTCGGGAACAGTCGGGGCATTCGCTGTATTCGGCTGCATGGCGGGCATCTTATGCGAATTCACCGACCGTGGCGCGGTGCCTTTCGCCGCGTTCAGGTGCCGCGCGGCTTGGCCCGACTGGTCGGCAGGGCGCTGCGCGGATCCTCGGGCCAGGGGTGCTTGGGGTAACGGCCGCGCATGTCGGCGCGCACGTCCGCCCACGAGCCAGCCCAGAAGCCCGGCAGGTCGCGCGTGATCTGGATGGGGCGATGCGCTGGTGAGAGAAGATGGAGCGTCAAGGGCAGTCGGCCATTCGCGATCGAGGGGTGAGTCGCGAGCCCGAACAGCTCCTGCACGCGGATCGCCAGAATGGGAGCGCCTTCACCCTCGTAGTCGATGGCGTGGCGATTGCCGGTCGGCGCGGTGAAGTGCGTCGGCGCGAGTTCGTCGAGGCGCTGGCGTTCATTCCATGGCACGAGCACATCGAGCGCCGCCCCGAGAATGTCCGCACTGATTTGGGCGAGCGAGGTCGCATCGCCGAGGAATGGCGCGAGCCAGTTTTCGGCCCCCGCCGCGAGGGCGCCATCAGTAAGATCGGGCCAGTCTCTGGGCGTTCCCGCCGCCTGAACGAATGCCACGCGTGCGCGCAACTGCTGCTGGGCGCGGCTCCAAGGCAGACGCTCGATCCCGAGCTTCGCAATGCCACGAGCGAGCAGCGCCGCGACTTCTGCACTGGGCTTTGTTGGGCGCGGCTCCGAGCGGAGCGTGATCGAGCCAAGCCGCTCCGTGCGACGCGTGCGGACAGCGGCACTCGATGTCTCGAACTCGACGCTTTCGGCCGCATCGATCCGATCGCCCGCGATTGCGCGCACTTCGGCCTCGTTGGTTGCGGCGGCGAGGAGAATGCGCGCGCGGGCGGCGCTGCCGGTCAGCTCAGCGATGATCAGGAATGGCGCGAGCGCCAGCGGATCGGCTGTGTCGAGGGCTGCGGCGCGGCCACTGGCGAGCAGGAATTGACCGTGCCTGCCGCGCGCCATGGCAATGCGGTCAGGATAGGCGAGCGCGAGCAGGGCTGCTGTGGACATAGCGCTACGAGACGGCACGCGCGCGCCCTCCTCAGCCTCCTTGGCCCAATTGCGCGCAAGCGCGCGCATACTATCAGCGCGCTTGCCACGATCGCGCGCGAATGCGGAAAGCCGCTGATCGAGATCAGCCGAGTTGCCGCCAATGCCGCGCTCGACGAGGACGGCCGCAATCTCGGCGGCGCGTCGTGCCTCACCCAACTCGGCAGCGCTGACGATCATGCGCGCTAATCGCGGCGGCAGCGGCAAACGACGCAGCCGATGGCCGGTGTCGGTCAGCTTGCCGTCTCCGTCGAGCGCACCGAGCGTCGCGAGTTCCTCGCGCGCCGCTGCGAGCGCCCCCGAGGGTGGCGGATCGAGCCAGGATAGCGAGAGCGGATCGGTGACGCCCCACGCCGCGCAATCGAGGAGAAGACCAGAGAGATCGGCGGCGCGTATTTCCGGCGCGCGGAAGGGTAGGAGGCCAGCGGTTTGCGGCTCATCCCAGAGACGCAAACAGATGCCCGGCTCGGTGCGGCCCGCGCGACCGCGACGCTGGTCGGCGGAGGCACGCGACACGCGCTGCGTTTCAAGCCGCGTGATGCCGACGTCCGGCTCATAGCGCGGCACACGTTCGAGACCGCTGTCGATCACGACGCGCACACCATCGATGGTAATCGACGTCTCCGCTATCGATGTGGCGAGGACGACCTTGCGTCGTCCGGGTGGCGCCGGCTCGATGGCGCGTGCCTGCGTGCGACTGTCGAGAGCGCCGAAAAGCTGAACCAGATCGGTATCCGGCGGAAGCGTGTTCGCATCGAGCCGCTCGGCCGTGCGCGCGATCTCGCCTTGCCCGGGCAGGAACACGAGGATGGACCCGGCTTCGTTGGCGAGCGTTCGCCGTACCGCCTCCGCAACGCGATCCTCGATGCGCGCGCCCGTGCCCTGGCCGAGATAGCGCGTTTCGACAGGAAAGGCGCGACCTTCGCTCGTGATCACGGGCACGCCATCTCCGAGCAGATTGGCCACACGTGCGCCGTCGAGTGTCGCGGACATGACGAGAATGCGAAGATCTTCTCGCAGTCCCGCACGTGCATCGAGCGCCAGCGCCAGCCCGAGATCGGCATCGAGCGAACGCTCGTGGAACTCGTCGAACAGGATGGCACCAACGCCGGTGAGCTCAGGATCGGCGAGGATGAGGCGCGTGAAGACACCTTCGGTGACGACTTCGATCCGCGTGCGTGGGCCGACGCACGTATCGAGGCGTGCACGCAGGCCGACGCGCTCGCCAACCTTCTCACCGAGGAGCGTGGACATGCGCTCGGCGGCCGCTCGTGCTGCAAGGCGACGCGGCTCCAGGACGAGGATCTTGCGATCCGCGAGCCACGGTGCATCGAGCAGCGCGAGCGGCACACGTGTTGTCTTGCCCGCACCCGGCGGGGCGACAAGCACGGCGGAAGTGCCACCGGAGAGGGCTGCCGTGATCTCCGGCAGCACGTCCTCGATCGGAAGATCAGTCGCGCGCGGCATTGGTTCGTTCGCCGAATGCGAACCTCACTCGGCAGGTGCTGGAGACGCGGCTGCGTGCCCGCTACGCCGGCCGCGGCGCCACTCCGTGAGCCTGCGGATGACGATGTAGAAGACCGGCGTGAAGATGAGGCCGAACAGCGTGACGCCGATCATGCCCCAGAACACGGCAATGCCCAGCGCCTGACGCATCTCATAACCCGCGCCGGTTGCCAGATAGAGCGGCACGACGCCGAGCGTGAACGCGAGCGACGTCATGACGATGGGCCGCAAACGCATACGGCACGCCTCGACCGTGGCCGTCACGATATCCTTGCCCATATCCTCCTGCTGACGCGCAAACTCGACGATGAGAATGGCGTTCTTCGACGCGAGGCCGATCAACACCACGAAGGATATCTGCGTCAGGATGTTGATGTCCTTCCCTTCCCACCAGACGCCGAACGTCGCCGCGAGCAGGCACATGGGCACGATCAGAATGATCGAGAAGGGCAGCGCCCAGCTTTCGTACTGCGCCGAAAGCGCGAGGAACACGAACAGCACGGATAGCGCGAAGATGAAGTAGCCCGTCCGGCCCGCCCTCTTTTCCTGGAAGGAAAGATCCGTCCACTCGAATGTCACGCCCGGCGGCAGAGTATCGGCGGCAATGCGCTGCATGATGTCGAGCGCCTGCCCGGAGGAAATTCCTGTGGCAGCCGAACCGTTCACCTCGACCGTCGGGAAGAGGTTGTAGCGCGGCACGCGCTCCGGTCCCGAGATCTCGCGGAAGGTAACGAGCGAGCCGAGCGGCACCATCTGCCCATCGGCATTGCGCACGCGAATGCGAGAGACGTTCTCCGGATTGGCTCGGAAACTTGCGTCCGCTTGCACGACGAGCCGGTACGGTCGCCCGAACATGTTGAAGTCGTTGACGTAGGCCGAGCCCATGTAGACCCGCAGCGCCTCGAAGATGCTGCCGACGGGCACGCGCAGCATCTGCGCCTTGACGCGATCGACGTCGACGAACACCTGCGGCGTCGAGATCTGGAACGTCGTGAAGATGTTCGTGATGCGCGGATCCTTGCGCGCGGCGTCGATGAGATCCTGCGAGGCCTTGTAAAGGGTGGCGGAGCCGAGCGCCTGGCGATCCTGCAGGCGCATGGAGAATCCGCTGGCGTTACCCATGCCGCGAACGGCGGGAGGGACGAAGACGAGCACCTGCGCGTCCTTGATCTCGCCGAGACGCTTGCGAATCTCGGCGGTCATGGACTCGATCGTCAATCCGAGGCGATCGCGCTCGTCGTGATCCTCCAGCACGCTGAAAAGTGCCGCCGCATTCGACGAGTTCGTGAACGTCGCGCCGGAACGGCCGACGAAGCCCGATGTGTGTTTGAAGCCGGGCGTCGAGAGGATGATCTTATTGGCCTGCTGGAACACCTCGTTCGTGCGCTCCACCGAAGCCCCCGGCGGCAGCGTCATCGAAATAGTGATGATGCCGCGATCGGTCGCCGGAATGAAGCCAGTAGGCGTCACCATGACGAGCATGACCGCTCCAGCCATGAGGCCCGCGTAGATGAGCAGCATGATGGGCGAAGCCCACGCGAGACCACGCACATACCGGGCGTAGCCGCGCTCCAGAGCCCCGAAGCCGCGATTGAAAATACGGAAACCCGCGTGCACCGGCCACATGATCATGTCGACGAACGACTTGCGGCGGTGCTCGGCAGCGTCGTGATCCTCATGCGGCTTGAAGAGGCGAGCGCACAGGGCCGGCGACAACGTCAAGGAAACGAAGACAGAGATGATCGTCGCGGTGGCGATCGTAACGGCGAACTGCCGGAAGAAGGCACCTGTGATGCCACCGATGAAGGCCGACGGCACGAACACCGCGACCAGCACCAGCAAGATCGCGATCAGCGCCGCGC
>JAEYPL010000207.1 GCA_023410905.1 Pseudomonadota bacterium | reverse complement strand
CTCCGGCGGATCGTAGTACTGCTCGCGCTCCATCTCGTCAGGAAAATAGTCCTGACCGGAGAAGCCTTCAGCCGTGGAGTGATCGTACTCGTAGCCGGCGCCATAACCCTGCTCGGACATGAGCTTGGTGGGCGCATTCAGGATGTGTTTCGGCGGCGCAAGGCTGCCATTGTTCTTCGCTGCACGCATCGCGGCGTTGTAGGCTGAGTAAGCCGCGTTCGACTTCGGCGCCGTGGCCATGTAGATCGTCGCCTGCGCGAGTGCGAGCTCGCCTTCGGGACTACCGAGAAAATCGTACGTGTCCTTCGCCGCGAGGGCCTGCGTGACGGCCGCCGGATCGGCGAGGCCGATATCCTCGACGGCCATGCGGACGAGGCGGCGCGCGAGAAAGAGCCTATCCTCGCCGCCATCGAGCATTCGGCAGAGCCAGTACAGCGCGGCATCGGGATCGGAGCCGCGCACGGCTTTGTGGAGCGCGCTGATGAGATTGTAGTGGCCGTCGCGGCTCTTGTCGTAGAGCGGCGCGCGACGCTGCACGAGCGAGACGAGCGAAGCGGTGGTCAGCACCGGTTCACCGGCGTCCGCTGCCGCAAGCACTTCCTCGCACAGATTGATGAAGGCGCGTCCATCACCATCGGCCATGCCGATGAGGGCCACGCGCGCATCGTCATCGACCGGCAGCGCGCGGCCTGTCTCGCGCTCGACGCGGCCGAGAAGTTCGCCCATGTCGGTGTCGTCGAGGCGGTTCAGGACCAGCGTCGTTGCGCGCGAGAGCAACGCGCCGTTGAGTTCGAAGGACGGATTCTCCGTCGTCGCGCCGACGAGTGTGATCGTGCCGTCCTCCATGTGCGGGAGAAAGCCGTCCTGCTGGGCGCGATTGAAGCGATGGATCTCGTCGATGAAGAGGAGCGTGCCCTTGCCCTGCTCGCGACGTGCCTTGGCGCGGTCGAAGGCTTTGCGCAGGTCCTGCACGCCGGAGAAGATCGCCGAGAGCTGCTCGAATTCGAGCTTGGTTTCCTGCGCGAGAAGGCGCGCGATCGTGGTTTTGCCGACGCCGGGCGGGCCCCAGAGAATGAGATTCGGCAGGCGGCCCGCGCGCAGCATCCGCGTCAGCGAGCCTTCGGGGCCGACGATGTGCGCCTGGCCGATGACCTCGCTAAGTTTCTTGGGGCGCAGCCGGTCAGCAAGCGGACGCGGGGCGCCCTGCTCCAGGCCGGCTGCTTCAAAAAGATTCGTCATGCTCTGAGCTCCGCCGCGTGCGGCATCTGCGCCACGGCAAGGCGACCGTGACAAGGATGAAGCGCGGCCGTCAAGTGGCGCCCGGAGCGTCTATTGCGTCGCGAGACTCAGGACGTGCGCCGGATGAGGAAGCGATAGATGCCGGCGTCCTCGGAATGCTCGACCAGCTCATGCTTGGTCTGGCGGCAGAAGGCCTGGAAGTCGGCGACGGCGCCGGGATCGGTGGCGAGCACTTCGAGCGTGCCGTTGACCGGCACCTCGCCGATGGCCTTCTTGGCCTTCAGGATCGGCAGCGGGCAGTTCAGCCCCTTCGTGTCGAGCGTCTTGTCGGCCATGTTTCCGGACTCCGTGCGCTTCCGCAGCCTGTTCTCGCATCCACGGACCTGTTGCGCGGGTCGTGGCGGCCGCTCCATATTCAAGCCTGCGTATAATTGAATGCCAAGGCCACGTCGAGGGGCAGGGATACGTGCGGCCGTTTCTCGTGACACATGAGATATTTCGCCGCCCGGCGTTCGGGCGCCACCATCCGCTGGCGACGCGGCGGCAGGCGGCCGTGCAGGACCTCATCGAGGCGCTCGGCTGGCGCGATCCGGCGCTCACGCGCGTGCCCGAATTGCCGGAGCGTGCCGTGATCGAGCACTTTCATGCGCCGGATTATCTCGACGCGCTGGAGCAGGCGAATGCGGCCGGCCGCGCCACGGCTGAGATGCGCGAACGCTACAATCTCGGCACGATGGAATGCCCGGTTTTTCCGGGGTTCTGGGATCGTGCGCGGGCGACGGTCGGCGGTTCGATGCTGGCGGCGGAGCTGGTGCTCGACGGCGGTGTGGCCTTTCATCCGACGGGCGGGACGCATCATGGCATGTCCGCCCGCGCCTCCGGCTTCTGCTATCTCAATGACCCGGTCTTTGCGGTCATGCGCCTCCTCGATGCCGGAATGACGCGCGTCGTGTACGTCGACCTCGATGCGCATCACGGCGATGGCGTGGAGGCGGCTTTTGCGAATGACCCGCGCCTGTCTTTGGTGTCGCTTCACGAGGATGGCCGCTGGCCCGGTACGGGTCGGCCGGAGGATGCGCACGACGGGCGTGCGCTGAATGTGCCGGTTCCGCGCGGCATCAACGACAGCGAGTATGCGCTGGTGCTGGAGCGGCTCGTATATCCGTTTGTGCGGCGCGCGGAGCCGGAAGCCATCGTGATCCTGCTCGGCGCGGATGGTCTTGCCGGCGATCCGCTATCGGGTATGCAGCTTTCGAATGATGTGCTCTGGCGCGCGTGCAGCACGTTAGCCGCGATGGCACCGCGCGTGGTGGTGCTCGGCGGTGGTGGTTACAATCCCTGGACCACTGCGCGTCTCTGGGCCGGCATGTGGGGATTGCTGGTGGGGCACGACATCACCGGCGATCTGCCGTCTGCAGCGCAAGCCGTTCTCGCGGGGCTGGAGTGCGATCTGGTCGATGACGAGGATCGCGATCCCGCATGGCTCACGACGCTCATCGATGCGCCGAACGTGGGCCCGATCCGGCCGGAAGTTATGGCGCTGATCGAGCAGCACCCGCTGCGACCTTCCTCAATCGATTGAGAGAACGCGC
The DNA here is from genome assembly GCA_023410905.1 of Pseudomonadota bacterium. GTDB lineage: Bacteria > Pseudomonadota > Alphaproteobacteria > Rhizobiales > Hyphomicrobiaceae. The sequence continues at coordinate 7,390 of JAEYPL010000207.1, read as the reverse complement.
TCCATGTAGACGGCGTCGTCACCATAGTCCTTGAGCTTGAGGCGCAGGGCGTCAGTCGTCGCATCCTTAAAGCCGAGCCGCTGCCAGTAGGCTCCAGCACCACTGACGGCGACGAGCATGGCCGTGCGAAACCCCTTGGTCCTGGCAACATCGAGCGCACGCTCGCAGACACTGGTCACCACGCCGCCGCCGCGTGCGTCAGTATCGACGGCCACATCATGGACGTACCAGCAGTCGGCGCTCTCGGGGATCTGGCCAAGCATCTGATGAAGCGCAGGGGGCTTCATGCGCACCCAAGGGTGGCTAAAGAAGTAGCCGACAATGGCAGAGCCGCGCTCCAGCACAAAGCAGCCGTCCGGAGCCAGCCGAATGCGTTCTGCGAAGACGGCGTCGCCTTCCGCATAAGGGCCGAGATGCGCTTTGGAAAGGCGCGTCACTTCGGGGACGTCTTCAAGGAGGGCTGGGCGCCAGACCGGTGGAGAAGGCATGTCGGGTTCGTCTCGGAGCTGCGATGTGGCCTGAATAGCCGTGGCGGCGGACCACATCAACGACCGGTGGCCTCACATGCCAGTTGCCCGATATTCGCGAATGCGAATATGATCATCGCATGAACTGGATCGATCATCTTGCTTCAATCGAGCCGCTCGAGGACGCCGAATTCGATCCGGCGCTCGTCGGGGCCATGCAGGGCGCAGCCGCGACACGCGGCGGTTTGCCGTCGATCCGTTTTTCGACGCCGACCTTCAAGGAATACAACATCTCGGAGATCCAAGGCTGCGGGAAGAATTCCTTTCCGGCGTTCTCCGTGACGGCTGGCGCCTGCGCGCTCGACTGCGATCACTGCCAGGCCAAGATCCTGGAGCCGATGATCCCGGCGACGACGCCGGAAATGCTCGAGAGCAAAGTGCGCGATCTCGTGCTGCTGCAGGATCTGCAGGGCTTTCTGCTGTCCGGTGGATCGAACCGGCGCAACGAGATCAAGTACGAGAAATACTATCCCGTCATCGAGAGGCTGAAGCGCGACTTTCCGCACCTCAAGATCGCCGTTCATTCCGCACTGCTCGACGAGCGCCGCGCACGCCTCATGGAAAGTTCGGGTGTCGATACAGCGATGATGGACGTGATCGGTGCGCAGGAGACGATCCGCGAGGTTTATCACCTGGAGCGGTCGGTCGACGATTTCGAGGCGACGCTTGCGGCGCTGTGCGCGACGCGCATGGAGGTCGTGCCGCATATCGTCATCGGCCTGCACTACGGGCGGCTGCTCGGTGAGGCCAATGCGCTCGACATCTGCGCGCGCCACGGCATTCATAGCCTCGTGCTCGTGGTCGTGATGCCATTCTATGCGCGGTCAGGCATGTTCGTGACGCCCTCGGCTCATGATGTCGGCCGCATCTTCCTCGAAGCGCGGCAGCGACTCGGCACGAAGCCCGTACTGCTCGGCTGCGCGCGGCCACCGGGCATGCACAAGCGCATCGTCGATGCTTATGCCGTGATGGCGGGTCTCGACGGGATCGCGTTTCCCGCCGAGGGCGCAATCGGCGTATGCGACGCGATCGGCCGGCCCTTCGAGCAGCAGCACGCTTGCTGCTCCATCAAGATCGGCGGAAACTTCGATCTGCGCGCGAAGAGTGCTTGTGTTGCGGAGGGGGCGATCGCCGTATAGGTGGCCGCCGCCGGCATAGCACCACGTTAATGGCGAAGAACCTCTTCCCATCAGCCGGCGGCAAGAACTAAACAGCCGTGAAGCCGCCATCCACCATCAGCTCGACGCCGGTGATGTAGGATGCTTCGTCCGACGCGAGGAACAGGTTCGCATACGCGACCTCGTCGATCTCGCCCGTGCGGCCCATGGGAATGCCGGCGAGTAAGCTCTTGCGCAGTTCCGGATCGGCGGTGAGCTTCGATGTGCGCATGGGCGGCATGAAGCCCGGATGCACGGAATTCACGCGAATGCCGTCCTTCGCGTACTGCACGGCTGCCGCTTTCGTCATCGTGCGCACGGCGCCCTTCGCGGCATTGTACGCCATGTGCACGTAGTCCTGGCCGAGCACGCCGCTGATCGACGAGATGTTCACGATCGCGCCGGACTTCTGCTTCTGCATGGTCGGAATGACGGCGCGCAGGCCGAGAAAGTTGCCACGCGCGTTGATCGACATCTGCCGATCCCACATTTCGAGATTGAGCTTGTCGGGAATGGAGCCGCTGACGCCGGCATTGTTGATGAGAATGTCGATGCGGCCGTGAGCGGCGAGCGTCGCATCGACGATGCGCTGCCAGTCGGTGTCGCTCGACACATCGTGCTTCTCGAAGCGCGCATTGCCGTTCGTGCGTACGATGTCGGCGGCAACGGCGGGACCGTCCTTGTCGTCGACATCCGTGAGCACGACGATGGCGCCCTCGCGCGCGAAGAGACGCGCGGTGGCCGCACCCATTCCTGCTGCCGCGCCTGTGACAATCGCGACCTTATCCTTGAGCCTCATGCCGTCCTCCCGTTCAGCCTGCTTTGCGCAGGGCATCTCCGGGAACAGCATAGAGCGTGTGCGGCTGGTCCGCAGCCCAAAGGTCGGCGAGGAGGCGCTTGGCGGCATCAGCACCAAGCACCGGTCCGGTCAGTTCGAGGAATTTGTCCGAGACGTCGGCGTCCGTAAGTGGCGCATCCGGATCGCCTTTTCGCGTCGGCTGGTAGTGCTCGAGCGTGCGCCCGTCCGCGAGCTCGATCGCGACCTTGGCAGAACGGCGCTTCGGGAAATCGGCGGCGCACTGCTCGTCGAGCTTCAGCTCGACCTTGTCGGAGAGCGTCTGCACGCGTTGATCGGAAAGACGCTCGGGCTCGTAGGCATTGAGACGCACGCTGCCATGCACGAGCGCGCTCGCGACGAGGAAGGGCGTCGAGAACTTGCCCTCGAACGGCGTCGATGCTTTCGGCACGCCCGCGACATCGAGCGTCGCGCGATAGCCACCGACGCGGATGCGCTTGATGGCTTCCGGCGCAAAGCCGTGCTCGGCCTTCAGATGCAGAACGCCGTCGATGGCCGGGAAGGCATGACCGCAGCAGCCGTGGTTCTTGAAGGTCATCTGCGTGATGTTGTAGTGCGCGCCGAGGCCAGCGGTCGCTTTCGACCAGTCGACGGTCGTGCTCATGGCGGCGCCGAAACCGGCTTCGCCTTCGAGTACGTCGAGCGTGCCGGTCATGCCGTACTCGGCGCTGAGCGCGGCCATGGCGCCAGCCTCCGAAGCATGGCCCGCGTGCAGCGGCTTCGACATGGAATCCGAGCGGAAAGCCTGCTGAAGCGCTGCCGCCATGGTCGCGGATGTCGCGAGCGCGTGGGCGAACTGCTCTTCGTTGAGCTTGAGGATGGTCGCGACGGCGGCCGCGGCGCCGAACGTGCCGACCGTGCCGGTCGTGTGCCAATACTTGTAATGCGAGGGCTGCACCGCGAGGCCGATGCGCGTCGAGACCTCATAGCCGACAATGATCGCGGTCAGCAGATCGGCGGCGTTCGCGCCCTTGGCTTGCGCGGCGGCGAGCGCGGCGCTGATCGTCGGGCAGCCGGGGTGATAGATCGCGTCGCGGAAGATGTCGTCGAACTCGATGGTGTGCGAGGCCGTGCCGTTGATGAGGGCGGCCGTGCGCAGCGGACCGAATTTTCCGGAGCCGTAGACGTAGGCTTTGCCGTGTCCCAACTCGTCGGCAAGGCCCTTGATCATGGCCTGGGCGGGGTCGACCTCGGTGCCGGGCAGCAGCGAGGCGAACCAGTCGATCAACGCGCGCTTGGCGTGATGGCGCACTTCTGCCGGCAGCGTCCGGTCGCGTTCCGCGACCCCGTATTCGGCAAGCTTCTCGACAATCGCACCCGACATTCCACGCTCCCTCATGTCTGCTTTTTGTCCGGACATGGTAGGGCACGCGGGGCGCGAAGAAAAGCGTGCGGGCTAGAGTTTGTCCGCTATCTGGCGCAGGTCTACCCGGCGGATCTTGCCGGTCACGGTCATCGGCATTTCGGAAATGAAATGCACGCGGCGCGGATACTCGTGCGCGGCCAGCCGCTCCTTGACGAAAGCCTGGATTTCATTGGCGAGCTCGGGACTGCCGGGATAGTCCGGCTTGGTCACGATGAAGGCTGTCACGGCCTCGCCGCGCAGGGCATCGGGCGTGCCAATGACACCGGCGAGCGCGACAGCGGGGTGCTTCTGGAGGCATTCCTCCACCTCGCCGGGGCCGATGCGGTAGCCGGCGGACTTGATGATGTCGTTGTCGCGGCCCTGGAACCAGAAATAGCCGTCCTCGTCCTTGGCCGCGATATCGCCGAGCAGGCACCACTCGCCGCGGAATTTGTCGGCCGTCGCTTCGGGCTGCTTCCAGTATTCGAGGAACATGACCGGGTCGGGACGACGCACGGCGACGATGCCTGGCTCGCCAGCGGGAAGGACGTTGCCGTCGCGATCGACGATCTCGACGATGTGGCCGGGGATCGGTCGCCCCATGGATCCGGGTTTCGCGGGGAATACGGGCGGGCAATTGCCGACCACGAGATTGACCTCGGTCTGGCCGTAGAACTCGCTGAGCGTCAGGCCGAACGTCTCGTGACCCCAGTTGATAATGTCGGCGCCCATAGGCTCGCCGCCGGACGCCAGCGAACGCAGCTTGTAGTCATGCCGCGCGCGCGGGTTCGGGACGACTTGCAACATCCGCAGCGCCGTCGGCGGCATGAAGATATTGCGCACGCCATGGCGCGCCATCAGCGCGAAGGCCGCATCCGGTTCGAACTTTGCGAGACGTTGCGCGACGACGGGCACGCCGAAATAGAGCGATGGTAGAAGCACGTCGAAGATGCCGCCGGCCCAGGCCCAGTCGGCGGGCGTCCAGAAGCGGTCGCCGGGTTGCGGGAACAGATTGTGCGGCACCATCACGCCCGGCAGATGCCCGAGCAGCACGCGCTGCGCATGAAGTACGCCCTTTGGATTGCCGGTCGTGCCGGAGGTGTACATCAGGTAGGCGGGATCATCGACGGAGGTGTCCGTGGCGACATCGCTCGACGAGGCCGCCGCGGTCAGCTCCCAGAAGCCTTTGGCGCCGAAGGGGCCCGGTCCGTCGATCGAGATGATATGGCGGAGGCTCGGAATATCGGTGAGTCCGGCTGCGACGCGCTCCATATTGTCGGCAGCCGTGACGAGCACAGTCGCGCCGCTGTCCTCGAGGCGGAAGCGCACGGCATCCGGCCCGAAGAGCGCGAACAGGGGCATCGCTATCGCGCCGAGCTTATGTGCGGCAACGTGCGCGACGAGGTTTTCCGGGCATTGCGAGAGATGGATCGCGACGATGCTTCCGCGCGTAATGCCGAGGGCGGCGAGCGCATTGGCGAGGCGATCCGCGGACTCTTTGATGCGCTTGAAGCTCCAGGCTTCGACGCGGCCGTCGCCGGTCTCATGGATCAGCGCCGGAGCTTCGGGCGTCGCACGCGCATGTCGATCGCAGATGGCTTGGGCGATGTTAAAGCGTGCCGGCACCTCCCAGCGGAAGCTGCCGTAAAGCTCGTCATAGGATGCGCCGGAAATTTTCACGTCCGCGCCCTCCCCTTGGTTCTAGTTTCCTCAAGGCGATGGGAACACATCCGAGAGGGCGAGGGCAAGGCCGGGCGGCGTAAGGTCGATCGTGCCGTCGGTGACGATGCGCGTGAGGATCGTGGCGTCGCCCTGGCGCGCATGGTGGACGATCAGGCGCCCCGCAGGGTCTACGATCAGATAGTGCTGAACGCTCGGGACCTGGAAATAGCCGGCGAGCTTGGCGCCGGTATCGTATTTTGCTGATGCTGGCGAGAGCACCTCGACGATGATGATGGGGTTGGGGATTTCTGTGCTGTCACCATCAATGCGCGGGCCGCAATAGACCAGCACGTCCGGTTCGAAGGCCGTCTCGTCGTCAACACGGACAGTCATGCCGTCCGGCAGCACATGGCAAGGTAAGGCGGCTCTGCGAACGGCAGCCCTTAGAGCGACATAAATCTCTCCCTTAGCTTCCGCGTGCCGCGCCCGCTCGGGCGACATGGCGACGGGTTGCCCATGGACGAGCTCGAAGCGCCGCTCCGGTTGGGTCTCGGCCCAGGCCAGGAACTCATCGACGGTCATGCGTTTGAGCGGAGCGGAAGCCATGCGGGGATTTTAGCCGCGTCGGCTTCCGATGGCCAGTATTGGCGCAAGTATGCTTGCCGTAGGCTTGCAAGAGCGGCCTCGGGCGGGAAACTGCCGGCCGCCAGACCGTTCCAGGGAGCCTCGCTCATGATCAAGCGCTATACCGGCACCAACCCGATGCGCAGCCGCGCCGTTGCCCATGATGGCATCGTATATACGGTGGCCACGGCCAAGGATAAATCCGGCGCGCTCTATGCGCAGACCAAGGACGCACTCGCGCAGATCGACGCGACGCTGGCGGAGGCGGGATCGAACAAGTCACGCATCCTACGCACGACGGTCTACATCACGGATATGACCCAGAAGCCGGAGATGGACCGCGCCTGGGACGAGTGGGTGGATCGCGCCAACCCGCCGCAGCGTGCGTGCATCGGCGTTACGCTGTGGGACAAGGACCTCGTCGAGATCCTGGTCACGGCCGTCCAGGAATGAGAAAGGCCGGCGTGCGAACACGCCGGCCTGGAATTCTGCAGCGGGGCGATCGGCCTCAGGGGACGATCAACCGCTCGGCCTGCGAGAGCAGATCATCCAGCACGCGGCGGCTTTCGAGGCCCATGACCTCGACGGCGCGCTTCTGGGCGGCCTGCCAGAGCGGGAAAGCTTCCATGATCACCTGCTTGCCTTTCGGCGTCAGGTGAAGGCCACGGCCCCGGCGTCCAGCGGGCGGATCCATGATGATGTGGCCGAGGGCCAGAAGGCGCTTCAGGTTGCGCGAGAGCGTCGACTTTTCGATGTCGAGCGTGCTGCCGATCTCGGCGGCCGTGATGCCGTCCTGGTTCGCGAGCTGCGTCAGCAACGTGAACTGGCTTGCGGTGATCTTGTGCGGGCGCAGCGCATCGTCGTAGACGCGGGTCACGATGCGCGAGAGTTGGCGCACCCGCGTCGAAATGCAGGCTTCGGATGTTGCGTTAGCAATCGCGCCGATGTCGAGAGGGACCTTCCCGCCGGCCGGAGTCATATCGTTCATCGCGTACCTTCCCTCGTGGTTCGCATGATGATTCTCTAGCCAGTTGCTATGATTCGGGCTGCTTCGACAACCATAGTTGGCCGGTTCGGGGTCGGAATTGTGCGTGTTCGTACAACTCGAACGCCGGCGGTCGGTTGACGCTACCGAGGGGTTCGCGCGAACTTGCGCCTAGACGCCCAATCAAGAACGAGGAAACTGGCTATGACCGTACTCGACCACACGCGCGAGGGC
>JAEYPL010000104.1 GCA_023410905.1 Pseudomonadota bacterium | reverse complement strand
GTCCGTAGGTGATGATGGGCCATCCGAAATTGAGTCCCTTGCGCACGACATTGATCTCGTCACCGCCGCGGGCGCCATGCTCGGCTGTCCAGAGCTCGCCCGTGTCCGGATGTCGTGCGGCGCCCTGAACATTGCGATGCCCGATCGACCAGATCGCGGGATCCCAGCCGGGGAGCTTCGGATTGTCCTTGAAAGGCGTGCCGTCGCGATTGAGGCGCAGGATTTTGCCGATGTGATTGGCGGGGTTCTGTGCCTCCTTCATCTGCGAGTAGCGGTCGCCGACCGTGAGGTAGAACGTGCCGTCCGTGGCAAAGACGATGCGCGATCCGAAGTGGAGATTGGTGGCGAACGAGGGTTGCTGGCGAAAAATCACCCGCACGTTGGAGAGGCTGCCGCCATCGCTGGTGAGCGCGAGGCGGGCGCTCGCGACGCTGGTCCCGTTGCCGATGTCGCGCGGCTCCGCGAAGCTGAAGAAGATCTCCTGCGAAGTCGCGAAATCAGGCGCGAGCGCGACATCGAGAAGTCCGCCTTGGCCGGCCGCGTGCACCTTGGGCACGCCCGCGATGATCGGTGAGAGAGTGCCGTCGCGTGAGACAATACGCAGGCGTCCCGGCCGCTCGGTGACGAGCATCCGCCCATCGGGGAGAAACTGCAGGGCCCAGGGATGCACGATCCCTTTGGCTATGGTCTCGACCTTGATGGCTGTCCGCGGCGCGGAGGGGGCGTTGGTTTGCGCTGCCGCCGCGGCCTGCCCAGGCGCAAGCGCCTGCAGAATCAGGATCGAGGCTGAGGCTGCTACATGGAAGTGGGCGCGCATTCGAAGGGCTCCGGCTCGGTCATCTGTCGTGCTCGCCTGTCTAAGGTCCGAGCGCGGCACCAGTATGATCGGGCAACTTGAGCAGGCGCGCGACGGTTCCACTTTGGAAACCGTCGGCCATGGATGCGATCCGAACCGCATCCATGGCCCGAGGCATAGTTACGGTCAGTTCGAGGAGGCAACACGCCGGCGGCTACCGCCGATGCACTTGTTCCACGTGTAGTTACCGCCGTTATCGATGTGGAGATGGCTCATGCCGCAGCTGTAGATGCCGAGCCCGCCCTTGTGGTTCGTGCGCAGCCACGCGATGACCGCGGCACGCTTGCCGGCGGGCGCATGGAAGTCGACTGCGCGGCAAGAGGCATGAAGGCTGCGACGACCCGTGCCGGCGATGACTGCACCGCGACGGAAGGTCGAGACGATCCGTACTGGACCGAACTTGGCGCGAATCTGGTTGAGGGTGGATTTCACCGAACCAGGAAGACAAGACGTCGACGACTGCGCTGACGACGACTTGGCGCCTGCAAGCAGGATAACACTCAGGAAGAATGCGCCGGCGACGAGCCGGAGCACGGTTGGTACGCGAGACATAGGATGAACTCCCCCGTTAGTCTGCACCCGTGTGCCCGGGCCAACTTCTCTGGCCTCGGGTCTTTGCTGCACCCGATGCTAGCCGAGTGCTGGGGGCTCTTTGCCGGTTGAAATCTGGCAAGAACAGGGAGTTGCATGGTTAAGTGAGTGTCAAAACGCCGCATGTAATAGCAACGTTATGAAAACATTACGGGGACATTGGAGAACACGCATACATGCACCCACATGAACGGGATGCAGGGGCAACCGCCTGTATGGACATTTATGGGGCTGATGGAGGGCGGACAGCCCTGCTTTGAGACGGGCCCAATGGTGGCAAAGTTTCAAATCATAGCGACTTCAGGATTTCCGCCCGTCGAGGAATCCACAACTCGGCCAGCGCTGCAGCGGTTGCGCTCTTGACCGGCTCCTTGGCCATCATCTCCGCCCAACCCTGACGCAGGCGGCCCTGACGCCGCATGATGCCCTCCTGCCAGCGCTGGTGATCCGCCGACCAGACGCTCTTTTCCTTGAGAAACCGGATCGCGCCATCGTGGTAGGGGAGCGATGTCGGAAAGCCCGCGGACTGCGGCAGCTCCCAACGCGAGAGAATGGGAAGGGCGCCCTGGTACAGCTCGAAATTGTCGGCGATTGCCCGGGTGACGGCGTAGACCTCCAGCTCCGCGGCGTCCGCATAGACCGTAACAACCGGATCGCGATAGCCCATGAGCGCTTTGGGCGCCGCCTTGCTGATGCCCGGTCCCGTATCCTCCACGAACGGCAGCGCGAGTGGCAGTGAACGCTGCAGCCGGCTCCAGAATTCCTTGTCGGTGGCGGGAAGCTCAATCCAGACGATCGCATCGGCGGACGCATGGAGGGCCTGGACGGAGGCCGCCGTCGTTACGGCAGCGGCGCAATCGACATCACCCGCCGCAAGTGCCGTGAGCGCATCCGAAGTACGCTCGAACTCGACGATGGTGAGATCCTTGCTCGCGATGCCGGCTGCATCGAGAAGCGCGTCCGTCCTGAATGTCAGCGCGAGATTGCGGGGCGTACGCGCGAACCGCTTGCCCTTGATGTCCTGGAGCTTTGCGATGCCGCTTCCCTCGCGGGCGACAATCGACATAGAGCTCATACGACCGAGCAGACAGCGCAGATCCTGCGGTCCCCATGTCGGCGCGACATAAGAGAAGAGTCCTTCGGCCGCGAAATACGCTTCCGTGCCGAGGAGCGCGTGCGTGACCTGCCGCTCCTTGAGCTGTTCCATGCGTCCGAAAGCATTCTCGGAGGCCTGAAGGCGAATGCGCGTGCCGTGTGCCTTGCTGATCGCCTCGGCGATCGCCTGTGCCTCCCGGTATCGGGGGCCGTCGTCGTCACCGACGCTCCAGATCATGGTCGAGGGCAGATTGGGCAGCGGCTTCACCTGCGCACCTGCCGTTCCAGGCATCAAGCCAGCGCCAATCGCTGCGCTCATCCCGCCGAGATAGGCTCTGCGCGTGAGTGTCATGCCCCGTTTCCGTCCCGCTCCAGTGATGCTTATTGCTGCGTTCCTTGAACCATTTCAGACAGCCATCTTCAAGCCGGATGCGCGACTTGCGCCACCCCGTCGCGGCGGTCGCCTTCGTCCGTGCGCTGGAGAACTCAGGAAATGAGAAGCGGGAGCTGGCGTGGGCCGCGGACCGCGCCGTGCGACCAGGTCACGTCTCCCGCAAGGTGGAACTCAGGGCAGCGGCGCAGCAGCTCTTCGATAGCGACCGTCATCTCCATGCGCGCGAGATTCGAACCGACGCATCGGTGAATGCCGAGGCCGAAGGCTGCGTGGCGGTTCTCCTGGCGGTCGATAATGACCTTGTCCGCATCGGGAAACGCTTCCGGGTCCCGGTTGGCCGCCGGGAAGGGCAGCAGCACCATCTGGCCTTCGGAAAACGTGCAGCCGTTGATGGTTGTTTCCTTGGCGACGAGGCGCGCCATCGTGACAGGGGCGTAGGCGCGCAGGAACTCCTCGATTGCCGTCGGGATGAGCTCCGGCTCGCGCACGAGCCGCTCGCGGTCGGCCGGCGTGCGCGCGAGGTGCCAGATCGAAGCGCCGATGCCACTCCAGGTCGTGTCGATGCCGGCAACCAGGAGCAGGCGCAGGCTGCCAAGCACGTGGTTCGGCTTGAAGGGTTCGCCGTCAGGATATCGGGCGCGCATGAGATAGCTGATCAGATCGTCGCCCGGCGCGTTCTGCCGCGCTGCCATGTGGCCGGCGAAATACTCCGTGATCTCGTTCAGGCCGCGCTGGAGAATGGCATCGTCGGTGGTGCCGAGCTCCAGGATCTCGTGGATCCACTTGCGGAAGCGATCGCCATCGCTCTCGGGGATACCCAGCATGGCGGCGATGACGCGCACGGGAATATGCTGGGCATACTCGACGGCGGCATCGAAGCCGCGCTTCTCGGCGAAAGCGTCGATCAGATCGTTGCAGATGACGCGCGCCTTGGGCGTGAGCTTCTCGATGGCCTGCGGTGTGAACGGGGGCAGCAGCACCATACGCGCCGCCCGATGCTTCGGCGGATCGGATGTGATTGGCGGTGCGCCGCCGCCGGCGACGGGCTGGTTGTCGCGGATGACAACCTGGCGCGACGAGAAGTGCTCGGGGTCGTAGGCAATCTCGCGGATGTCGGCGTAGCGCGTCGGCAGATAGGCGCCGCGATAGCGCTCCGTGTGGGCGATCGGACATTTGGAACTGCGGATCTCGGCCCAGATGGGGAACGGGTCATCGACCCATTGAGGCGCGAGATGATCCCAATCCGTCAGCCAGTCGGTGACCGGTGGCCGCTCGCTCATCTGGATGCTCCCATTCACCCCTGGCCGTTCCGGCCGATTTTGGGAAGCATCATGGCAAATGGCGGTGCTCAGTACCAGTATCAAAAAGTCGGGAAGCATTGAGTTCGGAATGCAAAAAGGACGGGCACGTGGCCCGTCCTCGTTGTTCACTGCCCTCGCGCGGTTTCGCGCGGCAGAATGATCAATGCGACATCAGCACCGGCACCGTGGCGTTCTGCAGAACATGGCGCGAGGCGCCGCCGAGCACGAACTCCCGGAGGCGCGAGCGGCCGAAGCAGCCCATCACCAGGAGGTCGGCGCGGTGCGCCGCGACCTGCGACAGCAGCTCCACGCTGGCATCGCCGCGTGCGCTCGGCTTGACCTGCTGCACATTGACCTTGACCCCATGGCGGGCGAGCGTCGCGCCGATCTCGGCACCAGCGATATCGTTCGTGACTTCGGGTTTCGCCGTTTCTTCGACGGAGAGGACGGTCACTTCACTTGCTTTGGCCAGCAGCGGCAGAGCATCGAATACGGCGCGCGATGACTCGCGGCTGTTGTTCCATGCAACGACGACGCGCTCGCCGATCGAGTTGAGTTCGCCGGCCTTGGGAACGATGAGCACCGGACGGCCGCTATCCATGGCCAGCCAATCCGGCACATCGAACATGTCGGCGTAGTCCCAGTCGCTTTCCTTCTGGGCCGCGACGACGATGTCTGACGGGCGGGCGTGGTCGAGCACGGCCTCGACATAACCCGGGCGCTTTGCCTGATGGATACGGAACTCGCCGACGACGGGCTGACCGCTTGTCGCCTGGTCGAAGGCGGTGCGGATGTTATCGCCGCTCTTGCGGTACCCATCAATCGCGCTCGCGATGGCACTACCCGAGATCATGGGAAAGAGCGGAGACTTCGCCGGCGCGGCCGGGACGACGAAGAGCCCGGTGACATGAGAGTTCGAGGGGAGTGCAAGCTGCATCGCCGCGCTCATCAGGCGCGCCACGCGGCCCTCGTTATTGAGGTGCACCAGGATGGATTTATAAGCCATGATCGTGATCCCTTCTTTCTACTGTGTTCGTCACTGTTGGCTCCGGGATGGAGCGCGGCTCAGGCGGTGCGAGCTTCCAGTCTCGCGGCCCCGGGTCTGAGCGTTGGAAAGAGCGCCCGGCCGACATGTTTCTCAATCTCGAGTATCACGAACAGGGCAATGCCCGTGCCTATGATGACTGCACCTTCGAGAAAGCCGATGTCGGTGGTCTGGAACAGGTACTGCATCGCAGGTAGGTATGTGAAGGCCATCTGCAAGCCGACGATGACGGCGATGCCGGTCAGCACGGCCGGGGTTCCGAGGATCCCGCGCAAGGTGAACGAGGCCCCATACAGGTACCTGACCGAGAACAGGTAAAAAAGTTCCAGCACCACGACCGTGTTGACCACCATCGTCCGGGCCGTCTCGATGCTGAGACCGCGGGCGTTGGCCCAGGCAAAGATGCCGAGCGCGCCGAGTGCGAAGAGCACCGATACGAAAGCAACGCGCCACAACAGGAACGGTGACAGGATCGGTGCATCGGACGCGCGGGGCGGCCGCTTCATGATGTCGGGCTCGGCCGGCTCGAAGGCGAGCACGAGCCCGAGGCCGACGGTCGTGACCATGTTGATCCACAGGATCTGCGCCGGCGTCATGGGCAGCGTGATGCCGAAGATGATGGCGACCAATACGATGAGGAACTCGCCGCCGTTGGTCGGCAGCGTCCAGCCGATGACCTTTGTGAGGTTGTCATAGACCGTGCGTCCTTCGCGGACAGCAGCAACGATCGAAGCGAAGTTGTCATCGGCGAGCACCATGTCGGCGGCTTCCTTCGCCGCCTCGGTGCCGCTTCGACCCATGGCCACGCCGACGTCGGCGCGCTTCAGCGCCGGCGCGTCGTTGACGCCGTCTCCAGTCATCGCAATGACGTCGCGATCCGCCTGCAGCGCCTCGACGAGGCGGAGCTTGTGCTCGGGGCTCGTGCGCGCGAACACGCTCGTCTCGGATGCCAATGCCGGAAGGTCGGCGGTCGCGACATCGTCGAGATCGCGCCCGGTGACGACTTTCGCGTGGGCGTGCGTGGCAAGACCTAGCTGGTCGGCAATGGCACCGGCCGTCGCCGCGTGATCGCCCGTGATCATCTTGACCCTGATGCCCGCGCTGCGGCATTCGGCAACGGCCGCGATCGCTTCGGGACGCGGCGGATCGATGAGCCCGACAAGGCCGTCGAGGCGCAATCCCTGCTCCACGTCGGCGAAGTCGAGCGTGCGCTTGTCGGGGCCCAAGTCGAGCGAGGCGAGCGCGAGGACACGCTGGCCGTTCTTCGCAAGATCGTCGATGGCCGCGAGCCAGTAGGCTTTGTTCAACGGCGCTTCGCCGTCGCGTGTCGCCTGGGCGCGACACATGTCGAGCACGCGCTCCGGCGCACCCTTGATGCAGGCGAACACGCCGCCGTCGTGACTGTGGTGCAGCGTCGCCATGTAGCGATGGGCAGCATCGAAGGGGATTTCGTCGAGCCGCGGCAGTGACTTCGCGAGAGCATCGCGCTCGTAGCCGGCCTTGAGGCCGAAAGCCATGAGTGCGCCTTCCATGGGATCTCCATCGACGGACCACTGGCCGTCGCGCTCACGCATTGCGGCGTCGTTGCAGAGGATGGCGGTGCGCGCGGCGCTCATGAGCGCGCTGTCGGTCGCGGGGTCCGTCTCGTGGGCGGCGAGGCTGAAACCGCCCTTGGGCGCATATCCGACGCCGCCGACATCATAGGCGCGGTCCGCGAGCACGACACGCGTCACGGTCATCTCATTGCGCGTAAGTGTGCCCGTTTTGTCGGAGCAGATGGTCGAGACCGAGCCTAGTGTCTCGACGGCGGGCAGATGGCGGATGATGGCGTTCCGCGCCGCCATGCGCTGGACGCCAATCGCCAGCGTGATCGTCATTACGGCCGGCAGTCCTTCCGGCACGGCACCGACGGCCATGCTCACCACGGCGAGGAACGCGAGATCCATCGGGTAGTCGCGCACGTACACGGCGAACACGAACGTCAACGCGCAGAGCACCAGAATGGCCACGGTGAGCTGGCGGGCGAATTCGTTCATCTGCCGGATGAGCGGCGTCTCGAGCTGCTCGACGCGGCTCAGCAGTGCGCTGATGCGGCCGATCTCGGAATGCGGCCCCGTCGCGACCACGACACCCGCGCCCTGACCGGCAGCGACGAGCGTGCCCGAGTACGCCATGGACCGGCGGTCGCCGAGCGCTGCGGCCTCCGCAGCAGGATCGATGCTCTTGTCCACGGCGACGGATTCGCCTGTGAGGATGGCTTCATCGATGCGCAGGTTGCGCGCCTTGATCAAGCGCGTGTCGGCCGTGACGCGATCGCCGGCTTCCAGCAGCAGAATGTCGCCCGGTACGAGATTTGCGGCGTCGATCGTCACGCGATGGCCTTCGCGCAGCACGGACGCGCGCGGGCTGATCATGTCGCGGATGGCATCGAGTGCGGATTCGGCCTTGTTCTCCTGGATCACGCCAATGATGGCATTGATGATGATCACGGCGAGGATGACGCCCGTGTCCACATAGTGACCGAGCATCAGCGTGATCGCCGCACCGGCGATCATGACGTAGATCAGCAGATTGTCGAATTGCAGCAGAAAGCGTTTCAGCAGCGACTTTCCTGCTCCGGCTGGCAAAGCATTCGGACCGTGCCGTGCGAGGCGCGCCGCGGCCTCGGCGGTGGTCAGACCGTCGCGGGTGCTTGCGAGGTCGGTGACGGCTGCTTCGGCGGGCAGGGCATGCCAAGGCTTGTCGGGCAAAGCAGGATCATTTCGGTCCGGCATTCGGGCTCCCAGGTAGATGCCAGCAATGCGCTGATCGTCGAGCCCCGAGGGCCGCGTGACGGCGCACGGGACGACGCGATGCGCGCCCACGCGACGCATCACGGATAGATAGTCGGCGCGCCCGCTGCCTTGCGATGGATCAATGGCTGCCGTGGGCGCGATCAGCTGCGCTGCTGGCCGAGCGCCGCAGCGGCGCGCGCGAGTGCGGCGATCTCATCGTAGCGCCCGGAATCGATGTCGTCAGGCTTGACCATCCAGGAACCGCCAACAGCAACAACGTTCGGTATTTTCAGATAATCGAGCGCATTCGCGGGCGTTATGCCGCCCGTCGGCATGACGGCGAGATCATGGAGCGGCGCCAGAATTGCGCTGAGCGCCTTGATGCCGCCCGAGGCCTCGGCCGGAAAGAACTTCACCACCGGAAAGCCTGCTTCCATCGCACGCATCATCTCGGCGGGCGTGGCGGCTGCCGGAATGAAAGGTACGGGTGCCGCGAGACCTGCCTTGAGGATTGCATCGGTCTGTCCGGGCGATACGAGAAACTTGGCGCCTGCCGCCACGGCGTCGTCGATGTCACGAGGCGAGCGTATGCTGCCGGCACCGATGATGGCGCCACTGTCGGCGGCGGCCATGACGCGGATCGCGGCGAGCGACTCCGGCGTGCGCAGTGTCACCTCGACGAACTTGAGGCCGGCATCGGCGAGTGCCGCCGCCGTCCGCGCCGCATTGGCCGCCTTGCGCACCGTGAGAACTGGAATGATCGCCTGCTCGCGCCAGCCGGGAGCGTTAGCCGTGAGTGCCGTCATGTTGAAGCTCCCATCATAACGCGCCGCACGATATCCGCCGTCGGGATCGGTTCGACGGCCCCGAAACCTTCCGTCGAGAGGGCTGCGGCGACCGTCGCGTGGAGGCCTGCTGCCGCGAGATCATCGCCAGCGAGCAGGCGAGCAACGAAAGCCCCGCCGAATGTATCGCCCGCTCCGGTGGCGTCCACCGGGTTGCAGGGATGCGGCTGAAAACGGAACCGCCGATCGCGATCGGCAACGAGCGCGCCGTCCGCGCCGAGTTTCAGCGCCACCGTGCGCGCGCCACGATCGAGGCAGTAATCGACCAGCGCGTCGGGATCGGTGAGCCCGGTGATGACCACGATGTCATCGTAGCTCGGCAAGCAGATATCGGCGAGGCCGATGACGTCGGTCATGACGGCGCGTGCCCGGTCCTTGGACCACAGTCTCAGGCGCAGGTTCGTGTCGAACGAAACCAAGACGCCGGCCGCGCGCGCCGCGTCGATCGCGGCGTAACAGGTGTCGGCGGCACTGGCCGAAATGGCGAAGGAAATCCCTGAGAGATGCAGCACGCGGGCGCCGCGTATGACGGCGAGCGGCAGATGCGCGGGATGCATGCGGCTTGCCGCGGAGCCCGTGCGAAAGAACGAGAACTGATGGCCATTCTCGCCATGCGTGACGAAGTAGATGCCCGTGGGGGCATCCTGATCGCTCTCTACGGTGCTCGCGTCCACGCCCTCGCGCGCCCACAGATCGCGCAGCATCTGGCCGTAAATGTCATCGCCGAGGCGCGTGAAATAGGCGACTTTCGCGCCCTGGCGTGCGGCGGCGATGGAGAAGTTCGAAGTGTCGCCGCCGAAGCCCTGCAGGTAGTTGAGCGAGCCCGGTCCGCCCGATTGGTTGAACTCCACCATGGGCTCGCCGATCGCGAGGATTTCAGGCATTCGTCGAGCATTCATGCCGCTATCCCCCTCGCTCGCTATTCCTCTTCAGGCTTTCGGTAAGCCTGCCGGTTCGGCGCCGACACGGACCTGGAGCTTGCCGAAATTGTCGCCGCGGAGCAGCCCGACAAAGGCCTCGGGAGCTTTGGCGATGCCGCCGTCCACGATGTCCTCGCGGTACTTGAGCTTGCCTTCGCGCACCCACTTGCCCATGCGGTTCATGGCGAAGGGGAAGCGCGTCAGGAAATCCGAGACGATGAACCCGCGTGTCGTTACACGACGGCCGACGAAGAAGCCCGGCGTGCGCGGCCCCATTTCGACGGCGTCCGAATTGTACTGAGAGATCGAGCCGCAGATGGCGACGCGTGCCCAGAAATTGATGTTGGCGACCACCGCATCGGTGACTACGCCGCCCACATTGTCGAAATAGACGTCCACGCCATCGGGGCAGGCTGCTTTGACCGCCGCAGTGAGGTCGCCGCCGGCCTTGTAGTCGACGCAGGCATCGAAGCCGAGTTCGTTCGTAACGAACGCGCACTTCTTGGGGCCGCCGGCAATGCCAACGGCGCGGCAGCCTGCGAGTTTCGCAAGCTGGCCGACCACCTGTCCGACCGCGCCCGAGGCTGCCGAGACGACGACCGTGTCACCGGGTTTCGGCTGGCCGACCTCGAAGAGGCCGAAGTAGGCCGTGAGCCCCGGCATGCCGAGAATGCCGTTCGCGGTCGAGATCGGCGCCAGTGACGGATCGATCTTGCGCGCGGTGCCGCTGCTGACGCCGTATTCCTGCCAGCCGAGGCGTTCCTCGACGATATCGCCGACCTTGTAGCCCGGATTGTTGGACTTCACGACCTCACCGACGATGCCGCCCGGCATGACCTCGCCGATCTGCACGACCGGCGCGTAGGAGACCACGTCGCGCATCCGCCCGCGCATGTACGGGTCGAGCGAAAGGTAGATGGCCCGAACGAGGATCTGGCCAGGACCAGGCTCGGGCACAGGCCCCTCCTCGACCCGGAAATCCTGGCCTGAAGGCTCGCCCGCGGGGCGATTGGCGAGGACGACGCGGCGCTGGGTTTTCGGGATGTTCGGGCTTGTCATAAATAGGTTCCTCCGGCGCGCACGCAGGGGCGCGATTTTCAGTTGGCGTACC
Organism: Pseudomonadota bacterium; assembly: GCA_023410905.1. Taxonomy (GTDB): domain Bacteria; phylum Pseudomonadota; class Alphaproteobacteria; order Rhizobiales; family Hyphomicrobiaceae. The sequence goes on along the minus strand of JAEYPL010000104.1, from coordinate 55,194 downwards.
TTGTAGCAGGTACGCGCCGGAGGATGAAATGCCGGGTGAAGCCGCTCGGAAAGGCTTGGCCCCTACACGACCTCGACGTGGAGATCGCCGACGCCGTCGACGTGCCCGTGCAGCTTGTCGCCCTTCACGATGGCGCCGACGCCCGATGGCGTGCCCGTCATGATGATATCGCCGGCTTTCAGCTCGAACAGCGTCGAGATGTAGGCAATCTGGCCGGGAATATCCCAGATCATCTGATTGAGATCGCCGGCCTGGCGGCGCTTGCCGTTGACGTCGAGCCAGATGGCGCCCGTCGTCGGATGCCCAATCTCGGAGGCGGGAATGAGTGCCGTTGCGGGCGCTGAGTGCTCGAAGGCCTTGCCGATCTCCCAGGGACGCCCCAACTTCTTGGCTTCGCCCTGAAGATCGCGGCGCGTCATGTCGAGGCCGATGCCGTAGCCCCAGACGTGCGACATGGCATCCTCGGTCTTGATGTCGCGGCCGCCGGACTTCAGCGCCACGATCATCTCGATCTCGAAGTGCACATCTGAAGTGCCGGGCGGGTAGGGAAACTTGCCGTCCGTACGCAGGTTGTCCGGGTTCTTCTGAAAGAAGAAAGGTGGCTCCTTGTTGGGATCATGACCCATTTCGCGGGCGTGTTCGGCATAGTTGCGGCCGATGCAGTAGATGCGATGAACGGGGAACAGTTCGGACGAGCCACGGACGGGCAGTGCCGCCTGACGCGGCGGATCGATCACGTATTTCATTGGAATGGTTCCGGGTTCGAAGGAGCGCACGGGTATGCTGGCGCGATCAGAATGCCATCGCGGGCCGCCGGTCAAGAGCGAGACGCCCCGAAGCGGCCTTCCCGCAAGCGAATTGTGTGATCCTCGAATGCCGGGTGCGGAGGCGCCGTGCCGCTTTTTCGGGGCAGAGGTGCGCTGCGAGCGGGGCGGTCTTTATTTTGTCCGGGTGCGACACCAGATATGTCCCGGTGGAGCGGGGGCGTGGCGCCGTAACCGGATCGCGAAGACGTGATGCCCGGGCCGGCTTTCACCATCGAACGAATTGCAGTCCCGCGTGCGCTGCCCTTAGAATGCGCTCAGCAGGAGATGTGCGGCCGGAACTCTATAGCTGGGGCCGCGAGCTTACGGTTAGGACTTTCGAGCTTGGGAAGTGCTGGGGCTCGGGAATGCTGAAGCGAAGTTTACTGACGATGGCGGGCAAGAACGGAAACGGAGCGGACGGCGGCGATGGTGGCGACGGCGAAGGCAAGACCGGCCTCGTTACCAAGACTCGTCCAAAGACCAAGCGGCCGAGCCTCTACAAGGTTCTGCTGCTCAACGATGACTACACGCCTATGGAGTTCGTCGTTCATGTACTTGAGCGTTTCTTCAACAAAGGGCGCGAAGATGCCACCCGGATCATGCTGCACGTTCACCACAAAGGTGTCGGCATATGTGGGGTGTACACGTACGAGATCGCTGAGACGAAGGTTGCCCAGGTGATGGATTTCGCACGCCAGAACCAGCATCCGTTGCAGTGCACTATGGAAAAGGAATAGGACGCCCTTGCCATCCTTCTCGCAAAGCCTTGAACAGGCACTCCACCGCGCGCTCGAGTATGCCAACGAGCGGTCGCATGAATATGCAACGCTCGAGCACTTGCTGCTCGCGCTTCTCGACGACGGCGATGCCGCCGGCGTCATGCGCGCGTGCAACGTGGACATCGAGAAGATCCGCCGTCGCGTAACGGAGTTCCTCGACGAGGAGCTCGACATGCACGTGTCGAAGAACGCTGTCGAAGCCGCACCGACCACGGCCTTCCAGCGTGTGATCCATCGCGCGGTCGTGCACGTCCAGTCTTCGAGCCGCGAGGAGGTGACCGGCGCGCAAGTTCTCGTCGCGCTCTTCGCCGAGCGCGAGAGCCATGCCGCGTTCTTCCTGCAGGAGCAGGAGATGACGCGCTTCGATGCCGTGCAGTACATCAGCCATGGCATCGCCAAGCGGCCGGGCATGAACGAGCCGCGCCAGGTACGTGGCGTCGACGAGGAAGGTGGTGCGGAAGGCGCAGCCGGTGAAAAGAAGCCGGGTGCCGACGCGCTCAACACCTACTGCGTGAACCTCAACAAGAAGGCCCGCGACGGTAAGATCGATCCGCTGATCGGGCGCCTGCCGGAAGTGCTGCGCACCATCCAGGTGCTCTGCCGCCGCCAGAAGAACAACCCGCTGTTCGTCGGTGATCCCGGCGTCGGCAAGACCGCTATCGCGGAAGGTCTTGCGCGCAAGATCATTCGCGGCGAGGTGCCGGAGGTTCTGCGCGACGCGACGATCTTCTCGCTCGACATGGGCGCGCTGCTCGCCGGCACGCGCTATCGCGGTGATTTCGAGGAGCGGCTCAAGGCGGTGATGAAGGAGGTCGAGGCCTATCCGGGCGCGATCCTGTTCATCGACGAGATCCACACGGTGATCGGCGCTGGCGCCACGTCCGGCGGCGCGATGGATGCGTCGAATCTGCTGAAGCCTGCGCTTCAGTCGGGCGCGGTGCGCTGCATCGGTTCGACCACCTACAAGGAGTATCGCCAGCACTTCGAGAAGGATCGCGCACTCGTCCGTCGCTTCCAGAAGATCGACGTGAAGGAGCCCACGGTCGAGGATACGATCGAGATCCTGAAGGGCTTGAAGCCGTACTTCGAGAACTTCCATAAGCTCAAGTACACGCGCGGTGCGATCAAGGCCGCGGTGGAGCTCAGCGCGAAGTACATCCACGACCGCAAGCTGCCCGACAAGGCGATCGACGTGATCGACGAGACGGGCGCGAGCCAGATGCTGGTCGAGGAAGGCAAGCGCAAGAAGAAGATCGGCGTTGCCGAGATCGAGGCGACGATCGCCACCATGGCGCGCATCCCCCCGAAGACCGTGTCGAAGTCCGATGCCGAGGTCATGTCGAACCTCGAGAAGGATCTGAAGCGCGTCGTCTTCGGTCAGGACAAGGCCATCGAGGCACTGTCGAGCGCGATCAAGCTGGCGCGTGCCGGCCTGCGTGAACCGGAGAAGCCGATCGGCTCCTACCTGTTCTCGGGTCCGACGGGCGTCGGCAAGACCGAAGTCGCCAAGCAGCTCGCGAACCTCATGGGTATCGAGCTTCTGCGCTTCGACATGTCGGAATACATGGAGAAGCACACGGTTTCGCGCCTCATCGGTGCGCCTCCGGGCTATGTCGGCTTCGACCAAGGCGGTCTTTTGACCGACGGGATCGACCAGCATCCGCACAGCGTGCTTCTGCTCGACGAGATCGAGAAGGCGCATCCGGATCTGTTCAACATCCTCCTGCAGGTCATGGATCATGGCAAGCTGACCGACCACAACGGCAAGCAGGTCGACTTCCGCAACGTCATCCTCATCATGACGACGAATGCGGGCGCGTCCGACATGGCTAAGGCGGCGATCGGCTTCAACCGCACGAAGCGCGAAGGCGACGATACGGAAGCGATCAACCGGCTGTTCACGCCGGAGTTCCGCAACCGGCTCGATGCGGTCGTGCCGTTCAGCGGGCTTCCTGAGGAAGTCATCACCAAGGTCGTCGAGAAGTTCGTCTTCCAGCTCGAAGCGCAGCTTGCCGACCGCGGCGTGACCATCGAGCTCGGCGAAGGCGCGACCAGGTGGATGGTGAAGAAGGGCTACGACGAGAAGTTCGGCGCCCGGCCCATGGCACGTGTCATCCAGGAGTACATCAAGAAGCCGCTCGCCGAGGAGCTTCTGTTCGGCAAGCTCGAGCACGGCGGGATCGTCAAGATTACCACCGAAGGCGAGGGCGAGGATCAGAAGCTGGCTTTCGAGTACATCCCGGCAGATCCGGCCGTGAAGCAGGCCAAGATCAAGGCGGAGGAAGAAGAGGACGACGATGATGTCGTCGACGATGATCCTCCGGGCGATGCTCTGGTGGGGGCCGGACCCAAGCGTTCGATCTCCGGTCCGAAGAAGCCGTCCGGTGCCGTACCGAGCGTGCCGCGCCGTCGAAAAGAGGATTGAGGCCTCGCGCGACGCAACGTAGACAGGGAATGCCCGCCTTACCGGCGGGCATTTTCATGTTTGGGCGTTCGCTCGCGCAATCTCCTCCCGATCGGGCCGTCATGACCGAGCCTTCCACCACGCCCGAGCCCTCGACGCAGACCATGACGCGAATGAGCGCCTTCTGGCGCGGCATGCTCGCCATGTTCGGCGTGCCGGCGTTGGTGCTTTATGCCGGCATCCTCGGCTATGGCGCCTTCGCACGCGAGGTGGGGCTCACACTCGGCCAGGCGCTGGCGTTGCCGATCTTTCTGCAGGCGCTCCCGGCGCAGGTCGTGCTCGCGGATCACGCCGCGCGCGGCGCTTCACTCGCGGCAGCTGCTCTTGCCGTCAGCCTAACGGCCGTACGCTTTCTGCCGATGACTGTCGTGCTCATGCCGTGGCTCCGAGGGCATGGCGGTCCGCGCTGGCATGAGCTGCTGGTCGTGCATTTTGTCGCCGTTACCGTGTGGATCGAGGGCTTGCGGCGACTGCCGACCGCGCCTGCAGAGGTGCGCCTCGTCTATTATCTCGGCATCGGCGTCGGCATTCTTACCGGCACGCTGGTCGCGACAGCGCTCGGCTATCTTGCCGCCGGCACGCTCCCGCAGTGGATGGCGGCGGCGCTGCTTTTCACCATGCCGCTGACATTCCTCCTCGCGATGATCGAAACGTCGCGTGCCCGAACGGACTACCTCGCCATCATTGCGGGCGTCGTCATCGCGCCGCTCGCCTACCTCTGGGTGCCGGGCTTCGACCTTCTGATCACGGGCCTTGCCGGCGGCACGCTCGCCTGGGCGCTCGGCCGCAGGAGGCGGGCATGAGCAGTCTCCCGGGCGTGTGGGGCACGTGGGGCGGCTACTTGCCCTTCTTCGTCGCGGGCTTTCTCGCGAGCGAGCCCTGGCGCTGGGCTGGCGCACTCATCGGACGTGACCTCGATCCGAATGGCGAGGTGTTCATCTGGGTGCGCGCGGTTTCCTCGGCAATCGTCGCAGGGCTCGTCGCGCGGCTGGTGGTCGTGCCGACGGGGGCCATGGCGATGCTCAGCGCGCCGACGCGCTATGCCGCCGTCGCAGCCGGCATCGCGGCTTTCTATGCGTTCGGCAAGAGCCTGGGCGCCGGTGTCGTGGTCGGCACACTTGCGCTGCTCGCGTTCTACGCGCTTCTCGGGTAGACGGCCCAAACGTAACGGAATTGAAAGGGCCCCGCTCTAGGCTGCGCCACCCGATGCTTGGGGGGCGTAGATGCGGCTTGGTAAAGGATCTGTTGACGCGACGCTGCTGATGCCGGCTGAGCGGTTCATGTTCACCGCCATGCTCGTGCTTGCCGCCGTGTGTGTCGTGGTGGTTGGCTTGCGCGGTACGCGCGTCGATTGGGCGACCTACGCCTTCGTCTTCGCGTGCACAGGGCCGCTGATTGGGCTCGGCCTCTACTTTCGGATATGTGATCGCAATACCGCCGCGGCGAATACCCTGATCTCGGCTGCGTGCTTTCTCATGTTCTCGCCCGTAGCCACGGCATTCACCTATCAGTTCTTGCCCGTCTGGCGAGCGCCGATCGATCCATGGCTCGTGAACATGGACGCCATGATCGGCTTTCATTGGCCGGATGCGATGGAGCTGGCCGCGAGCTATCCGCTGGCCGGCAAGATCATGTGGTTCGCGTACCTCTCCTGGCTGCCGCAATACTGTCTGCTCATAGGCGCCTTGGGGTTCACCGGTCGCACATTCGAGCTTCATACATTGATGATGGCGACAGTCATCGGCACGCTCATCACGATTGCCGTCTGGACGCTGTTTCCATCGTTCGGCACTGCAATCATCTACGACATCAACGAGACGGTGCAGTCGCAGCTTCAGCCTGTGGTCGGCACGGCGTACGGCACGGAGCTACAGAGGCTCATCGTCGAGGGCCCCCGAATGATCTCACCCAAGGATGCGCTGGGGGTGATCGCGACGCCGTCGTTCCACACGATCATGGCTGTGCACGCGGCGCTGGCTTGGTGGACTTTCCGGCGGATACGCCCGTGGGCGCTTGGCCTCAATCTGCTTATTCTGCCGAGCACGGTCGTCCACGGCGGACATCACCTGGTCGACATTTTCGCGGGCCTTGCCGCTGCTGCGCTCGCGTATTACGCAGCCTACGCGTTCCTGCGCTCCAGTCAGGGCTCACGCGCCGAGCCCGTTCCGGCAACGATCTAGGTACCAAGCGCCAGCCGCAGCTTCTCCGCATTGGCCGCGAGCACTTCCTGCTTTTCCATCTGGCCCGTGTGCGGCTGCAGCTTCTGGCTGTTCCAGCGCGGTAGGACGTGAAAATGAAGGTGGAAGACCACCTGTCCGCCGGCCTGCTCGTTGAACTGCTGCAGCGTGATACCATCTGCATCGAAGGCCTTGAGCGATGCGCGGCCGATCTTCTGCGCCGTTGCGAGGCAGGCTGCTAGCTGCGCCGGGCTCGCATCGAGAATATTGCGTGCCGGCGTCTTCGGGATCACGAGCGAATGTCCGCGCGAACGCGGCATGATGTCCATGAACGCAAGCGTGTCGGCGTCCTCGTAAACCTTGTGCGCCGGTAGCTCGCCGCGCAGGATCTTGGCGAAGATGTTGCTGCTGTCGTAGGCGGTGCTCATAGGCATCTCCATCAACCACTTCGGGTGTTAAGCGTGCTTACAACGCGTCGTCAAGTGCATGGATGCGTGTCGGTGCGCGCAGGGCAGCACACTTGCCGTTCATTGCAGGCAGTGCGATCGTCCATTCGACACATGTTTCAAACATCTCGAGCTAGGAGCCGATCGATGGCCCAGAAGATCACGAACAGCGTCATGACGATGGTGAAAGAGGCCAAGGCGCAGATCGAGGAGATCCCGCCGGAGGAGGCCATCAAGCTGCATGGAAACCCCGATATCGTTCTTGTCGATATCCGTGATCCGCGCGAGTTGGAGCGTGATGGCAAGGTGCCCGGCGCCTTCCACGTGACGCGCGGTATGCTCGAGTTCTGGATCGATCCGGCGAGCCCCTACTACAAAGAGAAGTTCGGCGAGGACAAGAAATTCGTCTTCTTCTGCGCGGGCGCGATGCGCTCGGCGCTTGCCGCCAAAACCGCCCAGGACATGGGGCTGAAGCCCGTCGCACACATTCTCGGCGGCTTCAAAGGCTGGAAGGAAGCCGGCGGTCCGGTCGAAGAGTACGTCAAGAAGCCGCGCTAGTGTGATGATCGAGAAACTCGCCACCACTTGGTGCGCGGGATCGAGCGAATTTTCTCGATCTGAATCACACTAGCAAATCCATGATTCTAGTGTCCCTTTTAATTCCGAAGTTCGCTCGGAACACTAGCATCGAGGCGTGGCGAACTTCGGAATTGGGACACCAGACTTGATGGCAGACTTTCCCATCTCCGTGCTGGATCAGTCGCCCATCATCGGTGGTGCGACGCCGGCCGAGGCCATTCAATCGACGATCGAGCTCGCGCGGCTCGCCGACCAGCTGGGCTATCACCGGTATTGGCTCGCCGAGCATCACGGGCTGCTGGGGCTTGCCGATGCGAGCCCGGAGATTCTGCTCGCGCGTCTCGGTGCGGAGACCAAACGCATCCGCATCGGCACGGGCGGCATCATGCTGCCCTACTATGCGAGCTTCAAGATCGCCGAGCAGTTCAAGATGCTCGAAGCGCTCTATCCGGGCCGCATCGATCTCGGTCTCGGGCGCGCGCCGGGCGGACATCCGCGCACGGCACGCGTGCTGTTCGATGGCAAGCCCATCGACAGTGAAGAGGGCTTCGTGCGCCAGCTCATGGAGCTTTCGGCGCTCTTCAAGGGGACGGTACCGGACGGCCATCCGCTCCACGGCGAGATCGCCAATCCGGTCGGGCCAACCAATCCGGAGATGTGGGTGCTCGGCTCATCGACGGGTGGCGCGTCGTTCGCCGCGCATCTCGGGATGCAGTTCGCGTTCGCGCACTTCATCAATGCCTATACCGGCGCGCAGGTCGCGCACGCCTATCGCGAGCACTTCCGCAAAGGCCATGATGATACGCCGCGTCTGGCGCTCGCCATGATCGCGCTCGTCGCCGATAGCCCTGAGGAGGCGCAGCTCATCGAGAAAGCCATGCTTATCCGCTGGGCATGGGCGGCCATGGGCATCAACAAGCCGCTGCTGACGCTCGAGGAGGCGGCCGCCTACCAGATGTCGGAGCGTGAGGCGTCGATTGCCGCCCGCGAGCGGCCACGCGCGACGATCGGTTCCGTCGACGAGGTGGCGACGCGCATCACCGATGTCAGGGCGGAGTTCAATGCCGACGAGGTGGTCGTCGTTGCGATCGCACCTTCCTATGAGGTCCGCACGCGCACGTTGAAGCAGCTCGCGGCGGCTTTCGGACTGCAGAAGTAAGCTGCGGGAAGCGATTGCCCTCAGCGTGACGTCGATTTGCGGCGCGCGGGTGCGCGGCCGATTGTCAGGGGTTCGATGCGGTCGCTCATGCCGATGGCGGTGGCAGCCGCCGTCAGGGGCGCCCACAGCCCGCGCCTCAGCACGAGCGACATGCGCTTCGGCCGCGGCGTGCGATCGAGATGGGCAAACGACTGGCCGCCCATCCATGCGTGAACAGCCTGCCAGACGGCAGGAGCAGCGCGGCGATTGCCTATGCCTCTGAGCTGGACGATGAAGGGCACACCCACCTCGTCGCTGCGCAGGCCAAGCTCCAGCGTTGCGACCGGCTTGCCGCGATTGCGCACACTGAAAAGGCGCGAGCGCATGTGGCCGAGCCGCAGGGCATAGAGATCGAGGCAGTTGCGCATGGATGCGCATTCCGCGAACAGGTCCTCGGGGCCTTTCAAAGCGACGAACTCGTAGCCCATGGCCGATCCGTCGGCGAACCACGTATTGGGAAAGCCGCTGCCGAGCGCCAGTAGTCCCTCGATGCGCTTGCGCCAGTTCGCAGTCTCGTCGCGTGCCGAACGTGGCCCGGTCCGCGCGGTCCAGGCGCGACGCTGGATGCGTCCGGCGAGCGTATCCGGACGCTTGGCATAGAAGGCCCAGGCCAGCATCCACAGTGCATCGGCCGTCGTGGCTGCGGGCGGCACGAGCCGCGCGTGCCGCGCGAACCATGTCGCGATGTCACGACCTGCGAGACGGTCCGCGAGGCTGATGAAATCGAGCCAGGGGAGCATGGCCTCGGGCTGACGCGGCAATGCGGGCACGATGACCAGGGCGAATTCGGGATCATCCGGCAGAACCGGGAGTGGCCCCGTCAGTGCCGCCGGCGGAAGACGCCGCAGCCATAAGGGTAGGCCGAGAAGCTCCGCTGCGGCCTTGAGCTTGCGGCCGGCGAGAATGGCTTCGAGCGCATCATGTCGGCGCTCCGGCGTGGCGTATCCGGTCGCCAGCGCGAACAGGAGCGCCGGGAAGGATGCGCCCAGATCCTCGATATTACGGCTGCTCTCGGCAAAGTCGGCGATCTGCGCGCGATAGGCAGCCGGAAAGGTCTGGCGGTACGCGTCCGGCGATCCGCTGCCGTTCTCCGCTCCGGGCGCGTGCACGTCGGTGCAACGCAAGACCATGCCCGTTTGCCTCCGCTCGCAATCTTGGACGCGCCGTGCGACCCGTCCTTCTCGTGGGGGAACGCCTAGTGCGACAAGATGGCGAAAGCGGGTGCAGGCTGGAAGAGGTTTGCCGTTTTCTACAGCCCTGACATGCGCGCTTGGCGGCACGTGGCGCGGCTGCATAGGCCGAAAGCCGCATTGCCGCAGCCATTGCGGCACTTGATCGCGCCCGCAATCTGTCGGAGAAGGGGCGAGCAATCAGGGAACCGCCGCCAGGGAAACACGGATGGCCATCCTCGTCGACAAGAGCACCAAAGTCATCTGTCAGGGCATCACGGGCAGCCAGGGCACCTTCCACACCAAGGCGGCGAAGGCCTACGGGACCCAGGTCGTCGGCGGCGTGACGCCCGGCCGCGGCGGCTCGAAGCACACGGATCCCGAACTCGCGGACGTGCCGATCTTCGATACGGTCAAGGAGGCCAAGGAGAAGACGGGGGCGAACGCCACGTCGATCTATGTTCCGCCGCCCTTCGCAGCCGACGCCATCCTCGAAGCCATCGATGCGGAATTCCCGCTCATCATCTGCATTACCGAGGGTATTCCGGTAATGGACATGATCAAGGTGAAGCGCGCGCTCTCGAGGAGCTGGTCGCGCCTCATCGGGCCGAACTGCCCGGGCGTGCTGACGCCCAACCAGTGCAAGATCGGCATCATGCCCGGCAACATCTTCAAGAAGGGCAATGTCGGCATCGTCTCGCGCTCCGGCACGCTGACATATGAGGCCGTCAAGCAGACCAGCGACGCGGGCCTCGGTCAGTCGACGGCTGTCGGCATCGGCGGCGACCCGGTCAAGGGCACGGATTTCATCGACGTGCTCGACATGTTCCTTTCGGATGCCGAGACCGAGGCGATCATCATGATCGGCGAGATCGGTGGCTCGTCCGAGGAGGACGCTTGCGAGTTCATCCGGCGCGAGGCCGCCAAGGGACGCTCGAAGCCGATGGCGGGCTTTATCGCTGGTGCCACGGCGCCTCCGGGCCGCCGCATGGGGCACGCGGGCGCCATCATCTCCGGCGGCAAGGGCAAGGCCGAGGACAAGTTCGACGCCATGCGTTCTGCTGGTATTGCAGTCGCCGATAGTCCGGCGAGCCTCGGCACGACGCTGCTCGCGGCTGCCAAAGGCTAATTCGCCAGTTTCGCGAATGCCAGTTCACAGTATGTCAGGACTTGTGCGCGTTTCAGTTTCGAGTTCCGCGCGCAAATGCGTGCGCGCTTGTGCCGGCGCCTGAAGATCGTGCACCAAAACGTCACGCGTGGCCGGTAATGTCTTGCAGCTTCGCTCGCGGCGCTGCACGACCAGCTATTGCATCCTCAACAGGATGTACCGATGTAATGACTACTCACGCGGTCGGATATGGTCTAAGGAACGCCGCAATCTTCAGCCGGATGCGCTTCGCCCCGGCACTATTCGTGCGCCCGGCGCTTGAGGCCACAACAGGACAGAACCGAAGATGTCTCGTCAGGAAGCCAACCAAGCCTTTGCACTCACTTCCTTTTTGAATGGCGTGAATGCCGCCTACATCGAGGAGATGCAGGCTCAGTACGAGCGCAATCCGGGTTCGGTCAGCGATCAGTGGCGGCTGTTCTTTCAAAGCCTTCAAGAAGAGCAGGCGCGCCAGGCGAGCGAGGGGAATGGAAATGGCGGCCCGTCTTGGGGGCGCACGCTCGATGAGCTGCAGGCGCCGGGTGAGCTGGTTGCCGCTCTGACATCGGACTTCGGTGCGACCGAGCGGGACGTGAGCGCCAAGATCGGCCAACGGGCACAGACGCTCGGCTATGAGCTGTCACCGGCCGCCTCCTACCGCGCGACGCAGGACAGCCTCCGCGCGCTGATGCTCATCCGCGCCTACCGTGTCATGGGCCACCTCGCCGCCGACCTCGATCCTCTCGGCATCAGCGAGCGCAAGATCCACAAGGAGCTGCGCCCCGAGACCTACGGCTTCACCGATGCCGATCTCGACCGCCCGATCTTCATCGACAAGGTGCTCGGTCTCGAGACGGCGACCATGCGCCAGATCCTGCGCATCCTGCGCCGCACCTACTGCGCGCAGATCGGCGTCGAGTTCATGCACATCACGAGCCCCCTCCAGAAGGCGTGGCTGCAGGAGCGCATCGAGGGCCAGGACAAGGACATCACCTTCACGCCCGAGGGTAAGCGCGCGATCCTCAACAAACTGATCGAGTCGGAGTCCTTCGAGACCTTCGCCGACGTCAAGTACACGGGCACGAAGCGCTTCGGCCTTAACGGCGGCGAGGCGATGATCCCCGCCCTTGAGCAGATCATCAAGCGTGGTGGTCAGCTCGGCGTGAAGGAGATCGTCTTCGGCATGGCGCACCGCGGGCGCCTCAACGTGCTCGCGAGCGTGATGGGCAAGCCGCTGCGCGCCATCTTCAACGAGTTCAAGGGCGGCTCATTCAAGCCGGACGATGTCGAAGGTTCGGGCGACGTGAAGTACCATCTCGGTGCTTCCTCGGATCGCGAGTTCGATCAAAACAAAGTCCATCTCTCGCTCACGGCCAACCCCTCGCATCTCGAGATCGTCGATCCGGTCGTGCTCGGCAAGGTGCGTGCCAAGCAGGACCAGCACGGCTGCAAGCCGGGCGAGCGTGGCGCGGTGCTGCCGCTGCTCATTCATGGCGATGCGGCATTTGCCGGCCAGGGCGTGGTCGCGGAATGCTTCGGCCTCTCCGGCCTCAAGGGCCATCGCACGGGCGGCTCGATCCACTTCATCATCAACAACCAGATCGGCTTCACGACGAACCCGCGCTACTCGCGCTCGTCGCCGTACTGCACCGATGTCGCCAAGATGGTCGAGGCGCCGATCTTCCACGTCAATGGCGATAATCCGGAAGCCGTCGTGCACGTCGCCAAGATCGCGACCGAGTTCCGCCAGCGCTTCCAGAAGCCGGTCGTCATCGACATGGTCTGTTACCGCCGCTACGGACACAACGAGTCCGACGAGCCGGCGTTCACGCAGCCGCTGATGTATCGCAAGATCCGCTCGCACGCGACGACATCGCAGATTTACGCGAAACAGCTCATCGATGAGAACGTGGTCACCGCCGAGGACGAGACGGCACTGCGCCAGCAGAACCGCGCGCGCCTCGATGACGAGATGGCCGCCGCCGAGAGCTACAAGCCGAACAAGGCCGACTGGCTCGATGGCCGCTGGTCGGATATCGGTTTTGCGGACGACGAGGCGCGGCGCGGCAATACAGGCGTCGAGCTCGATGTGCTGCGCGACGTAGGCCGTCGCCTCACCAGCATTCCGCAGGATTTCAACGCCCACAAGACGATCCAGCGCCTGCTCGATCGCCGTCGTGAGATGGTCGAGAGCGGCGAGGGCATCGACTGGGCCATGGCCGAGCATCTGGCCTTCGGCACCTTGCTCAAGGAGCGCTTTCCGGTTCGCCTTTCGGGCCAGGATGTCGAGCGCGGCACGTTCTCGCAGCGCCACTCGGTGCTGATCGACCAGGAGAGTGAGCGCCGCTATACGCCTCTCAAGTACGTCGCGCCCGATCAGGGCCGCTTCGAGGTCATCAACTCGATGCTCTCGGAAGAGGCGGTGCTCGGCTTCGAGTACGGCTACACGCTGTCCGAGCCCATGGCGCTCACGATGTGGGAAGCGCAGTTCGGCGACTTCGCCAACGGCGCGCAGGTCGTGTTCGATCAGTTCCTCTCATCGGGTGAGCGCAAGTGGCTGCGCATGTCGGGCCTCGTCTGCCTGCTGCCGCATGGCTACGAGGGCCAGGGGCCGGAGCACTCCTCCGCTCGCCTGGAGCGCTGGCTGCAGATGTGCGCCGAGGACAACTGGCAGGTCGCCAACTGCTCGACGCCAGCGAACTACTTCCACATTCTGCGCCGGCAGCTGCATCGCAAATTCCGGAAGCCGCTCATCCTGATGACGCCGAAGTCGCTGCTCCGGCACAAGCGAGTCACCTCGCGTCTCGACGAGATGGGCCCGGGCACGACGTTCCATCGCGTGCTCTGGGATGACGCGCAGTTCCGCGATGGCGAGAAGATCAAGCTCGTCGAGGACAAAAAAATCCGCCGTGTCGTGATGTGCTCGGGCAAGGTCTACTACGACCTCTACGAAGCGCGCGAAGCGGCCGGCATCGACGACATCTATCTGCTGCGCGTCGAGCAGTTCTATCCGTTCCCGGCGAAGGCGCTCATGACCGAGCTCTCACGCTTCTCTGGTGCCGAGATGGTCTGGGCGCAGGAAGAGCCGAAGAACATGGGCGCGTGGTCGTTCATGGAGCCGAACCTCGAATGGGTGCTCGAGCAGATCGATGCGAAGCACCAGCGCCCGCGCTACGCCGGCCGGCCATCATCGGCCGCCACCGCAACGGGCCTCGCCAAGAAGCACTCCGAAGAGCAGAAAAATCTAGTCGATCAGGCGCTCCTTTGAGACTTGTGCGCCTGAACAGGGAAAAACTTGCGCGCGGCCGATCCGCGGCCGCGATGAAGGGCAGATGAGATGGCGATCGATATCAAGGTGCCGACGCTCGGCGAATCCGTCACCGAGGCGACGCTTGCCAAGTGGTTCAAGAAGGCCGGCGAGGCGGTCGCCGTAGACGAGCCGCTGTGTGAGCTCGAAACGGATAAGGTGACCGTCGAGGTCTCGGCGCCGGCCAATGGCGTGCTCGCGGAACTCGCCGTGGAAGAAGGCGCGACGGTCGCTGTCGGCACGGTGATCGGGCGTCTCAATGAAGGTGGCGCGCCGGCAAAGGCGGCAGCGCCAGCTAAAGCCGCGCCCGCGGCTGCCGCAGCAGCGCCGAAGGCGGATGCCAAGGCGCCGCCGAAAGCGCCAGCATCTTCCGGTCCGGCCATGTCGCCCTCTCCGGCTGCCGGCAAGCTCATGAAGGAAAAGGGCCTCGCCGAGAGCGACGTCGCGGGCTCGGGCCGGCGCGGTCAGGTGCTCAAGGAGGATGTGCTCGCCGCCGAAGCGCGCCCCAAGGCTGATGCTGCCCCTGCTGCCGCAGCATCCGCAGCCGTCGCCTATGCGCCGTCCGTCCCAGCTGTCGCGCCGCAGCAGATGCGTCTCCCGTCCGCGCCGAATGACGAGTCGCGCGAGGAGCGCGTGCGCATGACGCGCCTGCGCCAGACCATCGCCCGGCGCCTCAAGGATGCACAGAACACGGCGGCCATGCTCACCACGTTCAACGACGTGGACATGAGCGCCGTCATGGCCATGCGCAACCAGTACAAGGATCTGTTCGAGAAGCGCCACGGCGTGAAGCTCGGCTTCATGAGCTTCTTTGTGAAGGCGTGCATCCAGGCGCTGAAGGAGATTCCGGCGGTGAACGCCGAGATCGACGGCGCCGATGTCATCTACAAGAACTACTACCACATCGGTGTTGCCGTGGGCACGGAGAAGGGCCTCGTGGTCCCCGTCGTGCGTGAAGCGGACCGCATGAACCTCGCCGAGATCGAGGCGAAGATTGCCGAGTACGGGCGCCGTGCGCGCGATGGCAAGCTCTCGATCGACGAGATGCAGGGCGGTACGTTCACGATCTCGAACGGCGGCGTGTATGGCTCGCTCATGTCGACGCCGATCCTCAATGCGCCGCAGTCCGGCATTCTCGGCATGCACAAGATCGAGGATCGCGCGGTCGTGCGGAACGGCCAGATCGTCATCCGCCCGATGATGTATCTCGCGCTCAGCTACGATCACCGCATAGTCGACGGCCGCGAGGCCGTCACGTTCCTCGTGCGTGTGAAGGAATGCCTCGAGGATCCGCAGCGGTTCGTGCTGGAGCTTTGATCCTTCCCACCATCTCGCCCGGCGCGCAACGTCAACAGGCGGCGCGCTCGCGCTTCACCTGAAATCGTGAGCCTGTCATGAGCGCTTCTTTCGATCTCGTCGTCATCGGCACCGGCCCCGGCGGCTATGTGTGCGCGATCCGTGCGGCCCAACTCGGCATGAAGGTTGCCGTTGTCGAGAAGCGCGCGACACACGGCGGTACCTGTCTCAATGTGGGCTGTATTCCCTCGAAGGCGCTGCTGCACGCGAGCGAACTCTATCACGAGGCAGGGCATGGCTTCGCTGCCATGGGCATCGACGCCAAGCCAACGTTCGATCTCGCGCGGATGCAGGCCTACAAGGACGAAGGCGTTAAGGGGAACACGGCCGGCATCGAGTTCCTATTCAAGAAGAACAAGATCACAGCCTATCATGGTCTCGGCCGCATTGCTGGCGCGGGCAAAGTCGAGGTTGTTCTGACCGCCGGCGGCACCGAGACGCTCGAAGCGAAGAACATTGTCATCGCGACGGGCTCGGATGTCGCGAAGCTCTCTGGCATCGAGATCGACGAGAAGCAGGTCGTTTCTTCGACGGGCGCGCTCGTGCTCGACAAGGTGCCGGAGAAGCTGCTCGTCGTCGGCGCGGGTGTGATCGGCCTGGAGCTCGGCAGCGTCTATCGCCGCTTGGGTTCGGAAGTGACGGTCATCGAGTTCCTCGATCGCATTCTTCCCGGCATGGATCTCGATGTCGCGAAGAGCTTCCAGCGCCTGCTGGCCAAGCAGGGCTTTGCGTTCAAGCTCAGCTCCAAGGTCACGGGTATCACGACGAACAAGAGCGGCTGCATCGTCAAGGTCGAGCCGGCTAAGGGCGGCGATGCCGAGGAGATCAAGGCAGATGTCGTGCTCGTCGCGATCGGCCGCGTGCCGTACACTTCGGGCCTCGGCCTCGAAGCGGCAGGCGTGAAACTCGACGAGCGGAAGCGCGTCGCCGTCGACGAGCACTATCAGACGAGCGTCCCAGGCATTTACGCCATCGGCGATGTGATCACCGGTCCCATGCTCGCGCACAAGGCCGAGGATGAGGGCATCGCCGTCGCGGAAATCCTCGCTGGTCAGGCGGGCCACGTGAATTACGATGTCATTCCGAGCGTAATCTACACCGCGCCGGAAGTCGCTTCGGTGGGCAAGACCGAAGAGGAGCTGAAGGCGTTCGGCATTCCCTACAAGGTCGGCAAATTCCCGTTCACAGCGAACGCGCGCGCGAAGGTGAACCGCACGAGCGACGGCTTCGTGAAGGTGCTCGCGGATGCCGCGACGGATCGTATTCTCGGTGTGCACATCGTCGGCGCGAATGCCGGGGAGCTGATCGGCGAAGCGACGGTGATCATGGAATTCGGCGGTTCGGCCGAGGATCTGGCGCGTACCTGCCACGCACATCCGACACTGTCCGAGGCCATCAAGGAAGCGGCCCTCGCCGTCGATAAGCGCCCGATCCATATGTGAGCGGCGCTTGGCGGCAGGCTATTTTCGCCGCCACCTCGACTTCAGATCGCGAATGATCTCGCGGGCCGCGTTGTGGCCTGGCACGCCCGTTACGCCGCCGCCCGGATGCGCGCCCGATCCACAGAGATAGAGGCCGGGCACGGGCAGGCGATAGTCGGCATGTCCGATCACGGGGCGCGCCGAGAAAAGCTGATCGAGCGTGAGCTGCCCGTGGAAGATATCGCCATCGACGAGGCCGAACCGCGTTTCGAGGTCGAGCGGCGAGAGCACCTGCCGCGCGATGACAGAAGCCTTGAAGTTGGGCGCGTGCTTCGTGACCGTATCGATCACGAGATCGGCGAACTGCTCCTTCTCGTGCGCGTTCGCCCATGTGCGCGGTGTCGGAAGATGCGGCGCCACATGCTGCACGAAGAGGCTCGCGACGTGTTGACCCGGCGGCGCGAGACTATCGTCCAGTGTCGAGGGGATCAGCATTTCGACGACCGGCTCACGTGACCAACCCTCGCGGCGGGCGTCGAGATAGGCGCGATCGAGATAGTCGATCGTCGGGCCGATGACGATGCCGGCACCGTGATGATCCTGTTTGTTCGTGCCGGGTCGGCAGAGGAAGTCCGGCAGCTCCGACAGTGCGACATTCATGCGGAACGTGCCGGAGCCGGTCTTGAAATGCAGAAAGCGATTGCGCAGCTCCGGCGCGACGGCATCCTCCGGCACGATCGATCGGAAGAGCAGCTTCGGCCCGATGCCTGAGGCGACGGCGCGGGCGCGGATCTCCTCGCCGTTCTCCAGCACGACACCTGCAACCCATCCACCGGCCATGCGCAGTTTGGCGACGCGCGCTTGCGTGCGGATTTCGGCGCCCGCGGCGCGAGCGGAGGCCGCAATCGCCTCCGAGATCGCGCCCATGCCGCCGACTGCGTGGCCCCATACGCCCGGCTTGCCGTTCACCTCGCCGAAGCAATGGTGCAGCAGGACATAGGCGGTACCCGGCGTGTGCGGCGAGGCATAGGCGCCGACAATGCCGTCGAAGGCGAAAGCCGCCTTCACGGTTTCGCTCTCGAACCACTGGTCGAGAAAGTCGGCGGCGCTCTTGGCGAAGAGATCCGTGACGAGGCGCCAGCCTTCGACATCGAGACCACGTAGGCGTTGCGCGAGACCGGCGTTCCGAACCAGCTCGGCGAGGCCGCTGCCGACATTGGGCGGCGTGCGCAACACGAGATCGCGCAGGAGATCGGCCGCACGCTCCAGCGCGGCGTCATAGGCCGGCAGGCGCTCTGCGTCGCGGGCTGAGAACTGCGCAATGGCGCGCTGCCGCTTGGCGAGCCCATAGGGCATGAGCAGGCCGCGTTCGGCATCGACCGGCCAGAAGTTCGCGACGGGACGCTCGACGACGCGCAGGCCATGGCGCGCGAGTTCGAGGTCGCGAATGACCTTCGGATTGAGCAGGCTGACGGTGTAGGAGGCGACGGAATTACGAAAGCCTGGCGCGAAGCTTTCCGTCACGGCCGCGCCGCCGACGACTTCGTGCGCTTCCAGCACCACGACCTTAAGTCCGGCGCGTGCGAGATTGGCGGCGCAGGTGAGGCCGTTGTGTCCTCCGCCGATAATGGCGACGTCGTAGGCGTGATCGGTCATGGGCGCGTGCTTTCTCCTTGCCGAGTGTCAGCAGGAATCGCGCCCAGAAACAACAAGGTCCTCCCAGTTACGGAAGGACCTTCCTGCCCGAATTCGCCACGCACTCGGCCCCGCACCAAGTGCCCATCGGGCCTTCACGCGGCGATCGATATGCTCAATTAACCATAATCGACGCAGCGTCCGCAACTGGCGTGAGAGGGGCGCGGCCCCTGCCAAGAAATGCGGCGGTGAGGAGTTTTGCTCAAAGGGTTGTCACCCTATGGCGGCGGTGCGATGCTCACGGCTCCGTCTCATGGCCGATCGGGGCCTTCATTTCCCAGGAGCCGAACTCTTTCCATGTCGAAGCCCGCAATCATTTCAACCGGCTGGATGATGCCGCTCGTCACCCGCCAGATCGACGAAGCCTTCGAGGTTCACTGGCTGAACAAGGTTTCCGACTGGGACCGCCTGTTCGCCGAGGTCGGGCCGCGCATTGAGGCTGTGTGCACGGGCGCGCTGACCAACGTCCCGACCACCGCTGACATGATCAAGCGGATGCCCAATCTGAAGATTATCAGCAATTACGGCGTCGGCTACGACAGCATCGACGTGCCGGCGGCGAAGGCGCAGGGCGTCGTCATCACGCACACGCCAGAGGTGCTCAATGAGGAGGTCGCCGACATGGCGGTCGGCTTGCTCATCGCCACCGCGCGTGAATTCAATTATGCCGAGGCCTATCTCCGCTCGGGTGATTGGAGCAAGGGCGAGTTCCGCTACACGGCTTCGCTGCGTGATCGCCATGTCGGCATGATCGGCTTCGGGCGCATCGGCAAAGCCATCGGACGGCGGCTCGAGGGCTTCGGCGTGCCGATCAGCTATTTCGGCCGCAAGAAGCAGGCGGATGTGCCCTATCCCTTCTATGACGATCTCGTCGCCATGGCGCGGGACGTGGATACGCTGATCGCGATTCTGCCGGGTGGTCCGGCGACGCAGGGTCTCATCAACAAGGCCGTGCTCGAAGCGCTCGGACCTCGCGGCATCGTCATCAATGTCGCGCGAGGTTCCGTCGTCAACGAGCCGGACCTGATCGCTGCGCTGAAGAACCGCACGATCCACAGCGCCGGCCTCGACGTGTATCTCAACGAGCCGAAGATCGATCCGGCCTTCCTCGAACTCGATAACGTGACGCTGCTGCCGCACGTCGGTTCGGGCTCGCAGTTCACGCGCGACAAGATGGGCCAGCTCGTGGTGGACAATCTGCTCGCCTACAAGGAGCGCCGGGACCCGCTGACGCCGACGCCCGATACGCCCTTCAAGGGGTGGTGAAGCGCGCTACTAACGCTTGAACAGGCTCGCGGCAGCGGCTTCATGGGCCTTCTTGCGCGTGATCTCGGCGCGGACGCGGACGATCTCCGCCTCGAAAGCGGTGATGCGCGCTTCGAGATCGGAGATCGACAAAGTGTCGAGGCTCTCGCCGACCTGGGCGCCCTTCATCATCTTGTGCTTCGCCTCGTCCCAGTCCATCGACATGGCCGTATCCTCTGCTGGAGACTGCGCTGACCGACTTGTCCCCGACTGTGCCGGCGGGCGCACGATCGGGCCATGGACGGTCTGCCGCGTCATCTGAGATCGCTGCCTTGGCTCATGGCCGCGGCGCCGTCCGAACTCGCGGACCGCTCATTCTATGGTCGGGCGGCCCTGATCGCCAAGCTCGCACATTTTCTCGCAGCCGAGCGCCAGCGGAGCCTCGCCCGTCACTGGACATATGAGCTGGCGCGGCATCGAGCTCTCCTTGCCGTCTACCGGCACGAGAAGGCAACCTTCTGGCGAGACTACTGCTGCGATGCGGAAACCCTGCGGCCTCAATGAGGCTGGTCCGCTCCCTCGGGGCTCGCTAATCTTGCCGTCAACGGAACAACGAGTGCCCGGCCAAAGAAGCCGCGGCAAGGAGTGAAGCGAATGCCCAAGGACGATGCGGGTGGCGTGCCGCCGCCGCAGGGATGGCAAAGTGAGCTCGACGAGCTTCGACAGCGCGAGCATTTCGCCAAGGAGATGGGCGGCACCGAGAAGGTCGATCGCCAGCATCGTGAAGGCAAGCTGACCATCCGCGAGCGCGTCGGCCGGCTGGTGGATCCCGGATCGTTCAATGAGATCGGCTCGCTGACGGGCCTCGCCGAATATGATGACGCGGGCAATCTCGTTCGCGTAACCCCGGCGAACCGCATTACCGGCCGCGCGAGAATCGACGGCCGTCCTGTCATCGTCAGCGGCGACGACTTCACTGTGCGCGGCGGCTCAGCCGATGCGACGATCCCAGAAAAGACGGTGATCGGCGAGCGCATGGCCAACGAGCTGCGCCTCCCCATCATCCGCATCATCGAAGGCTCGGGCGGCGGCGGTTCTGTGAAAACCATCGAGACGACGGGCCGCGCCAATCTGCCGGGTGGGCTCGGCGGCTCGTCCATGCGCTACAAGTATCTCGCCGATAATCTCGGTCTGGTCCCTGTCGTGGCGCTCGGACTCGGATCGGTCGCGGGCCTCGGCGCGGCGCAGGTTTCAGCGAGCCACTACTCGCTCATGACGAAGAAGACCTCGGCGATGTTTGTCGCAGGCCCGCCCGTCGTCGCGCGTATCGGCGACAAGCAGGCGCTCTCGAAGCAGGAACTCGGTGGCTGGGAAATCCAGTGCGCGGCTGGCGCTGTCGATGATGCCGTTGACACCGAAGAAGAAGCCTTTGAGCGCGCGCGTCGCTTTCTCTCGTACTTGCCCTCGTCTTGCTATGAGGTCGCGCCGCGCGGTCCCCAGGTTGATGCGCCGGGCCGGCGCGAAGAGTGGCTCTTCAAGGCCATTCCGCGCGAGCGCAATCAGCCCTACAAAATGCGCCCGATCATCGAGGCGCTGACGGATCGCGGCTCGTTCTTCGAGATGGGGCGGATGTTCGGGCGCCCCGTGATCACGGGCTTCGCGCGCCTCGATGGCGTGCCGGTCGGCATTCTCGCGAGCGATCCATTCCATGTGAGCGGGGCGTGGACAGCAGATGCCTGCAGCAAGGTGATCCGCTTCGTCGATCTCGCCGAGACGTTCCACATGCCGATCGTGCATCTCGTGGACTGCCCTGGCTTCATGATCGGCCTCGAAGCAGAGCGCGCAGCAACCATCCGGCTCGGCGTACGTGCGATGGCGGCGATCAACCAGACGACCGTGCCGTGGTGCTCGATCATTATCCGCAATGTGTTCGGTGTTGCTGGCGCCGCGCACGTGCCGGCGGGGCGCTTCTCCATGCGCTATGCGTGGCTGTCGGCGTGGTGGGGTTCGCTTCCGCTCGAAGGCGGCATCGAGGCCGCCTATCGCGCCGAGATCGATGCGGCGGACGATCCCAAGGCCAAGCTCGCCGAGATCGAGACACGGCTCAATGCGCTGCGATCGCCCTTCCGTACGGCGGAGACATTCGCCGTCGAGGAGATCATCGATCCGCGCGACACGCGCCGCCTGCTCTGCGAGTTCGCCAATCTCGCAGAGCCCTTGCGCACGCCCGGCCCGCGCACATTCGGCATGAGGCCTTAGCCGTCACATCTCCGGCATCGGGAACTTCGCGTTCTTATCGAGGAAGCGGTCGAGCACGTTACGGATCAGCCGCGAGACGTTGTTGTTGCCATCGTTGTGCAGCAGCGAGCCGCAGAACGTGATCGATCCCGTCGAGAAGACCGCGCCATTGTTCGGCGTCTCGAAGAATGTGAGATCCGCGCGGATCAACTCATCGGCTGGCTTGCCGGCCCATGTAGTGATGTGCGTGAGCTGCTCTTCTGGCACGAGCACCCACGGTGCGTCGGGTTCGTGACCTTCAGACGAGGCGAGTACGACGGCGTGCGAAGGCGTTCCGAGACGCTTGTCGGCGCGGTCGAGCTCGAAGCCTGCCGCGCCATGCCCCGACAACCCGAAGCCGCCGATCTTCTCGTCCGCGCCGATGCCGTCGAGCATCCACGCGGCGCGCGAGCTTCGTGCGTCCGGGTGCTGGCGATAGTACGAGCCGACGAAATTGCCCTGCGCCGTGAAGCCGACGCCGGCGAGCCGCTGCGGCGGGCGGCCATTGCGCCGCCAGAGACCACCGTATTCGCCGTCGAAGGCGTTGTAGTATTCGCCCGCCTCTGCAGCCCAGGCGCGGATGCCGCCCTCGCCGCGACGAATTTCGATTGCGGCCGGTGCATCGCTGTGGCGCGCGACCTTCCAGTAGAAGCCATTACCGCCAAGGTACATAAAGCGCCCGCCGCCATCGCGGTAGGCTTCCAGCGCATCGAGCATCGCGCCCGTGTGGTACTCCGGATGACTGCCGGTCGTGACAGCATGATAGGGCTTCAGCAACTCGACGCCTTCCGCATCGAGTTCGGCGTCCGTGATGACGTCGTAGGCAATGCCCTGCTTCTCGAGCCAGGCAATGAGATGCGAGTCGGCGGGGTAGTGACGCAGCCCCGAGGCGCGGATCGACGGATGAGGGTAGGTGTTGTACCCGACGCGCACATTGAGCATCGGCCGCAGCCATGAGGCGTGGCAGATGCCGCTGCCGTCCGTGTGGAAGTTGTACGTGGAGAGCCCGTACTCACGGTGCTCGCCAGGATTATAGGGATATCCGTCCCACTCCTTCGAGAGTTGCTTCCACGTTTCGAGCCATTTCGGATCGGCGGACTCGGGCCGCGCGTGGTTGTGATAGACGGTGTAGGTGTAGGTCGATACCAGCACCGCGAGATCGGCCGTTTTCGTGCCCTTGGGCGGCACGACGAAGAACGGCACGTTCTCCTCGCCCTTCTCGCTCTCGAGCCGTATGGCGTAGGTGCCGGAACGCGTGCTGGCGGGCACCTTCCACGTGAAATCGGTCGCCCAGCCGCAGTCCGAGATATCGTCCTCGTGGAAATGTATGGCGCCGTACTGCGTGGGCGCATGACGGAAGCACATCTCGCGCCCCGTCCAGTTCGATCCGGTCATGGCGCGGGCCGGAAGATTGACCAGCCGCCCGTGGCGGGCGCCGGTGCTTGCGTCGATGATGCGCGTCGATGAAATCTCGCGTGAGAAATCCCAGCTTGCGACGACACCGGGCGCTGCGGGATCCGCGGAGAGCCTTTCGACTGCAGCAGCGTCGGCTGCGGAGGCGGCGATCACAGGGCGTTCGATTTTACCGTTGAAGTGGCCTTTCACGGGCGTGCCGCCGAGCGCACCGATAACCCACGGCATACCGGCGGCGGGGAGGGCAGCAGCGCCTGCTTCGAGCTTGGTGCTCGCGGTGCGGGGCGTTCCGATGGGACGGCCTGCCTCCATGCGCACATGTCCCGCCGTCAGCGTCGCCGTTGCAGCATCGTAGACGGCGAACACGCGATACCAGTGGCGCTCCTCCAGCGGCACGCGGGTCTTGACGCGCGTCGCGCCGAGCAGGGCTTCGACACTGCCATCCTCGCCGATGGCAACGGCAATGCCACGCCGCACGGCCGGGTCGTAGGCCGAGAGAATGCCCTGCCGCCGGCCGATGCCGAGACGCGTCGGCCAGATCGTTGCGACAAGGCTCAGGCTGCCCATGGTGCCGAGATCGACGCTCTGTTCGACAATGCCGTATGAGCCGGCGTGCACCGGCTGGAAGCGCCCTTTGTGTGCACCTGCGAACTCCGCTTCGATCGGCTCCTCGACGAGGCCGGGCCCGGCCGGATTGGCATCAGCCGAGATCACGCGCCCCAGTCGCGCGGTGTAGGGCACGTCGTCCATGCTCGAGACCTTGAATGCGATGGTGTCCCCGGGCCGGACGGACATCCGGTCGGCATAGGCGGCGAGTGGCAGCATGGTTCATTTTCCCCGAATGCGATGGCAGTCCATGGTGAATGGGGGCGCCGATACGGAGCGAAGTCAAGAAGCTCGCGCCGCACATCCACGTCCCGCACAGTGGGCTGCTGAACTTTTGGGCGCCCCCTTAAGTCCAGATTGCCAAATTTCGATTGACCCCCCAATACTCGCGACGGACATCGCCCGTTCGCCGGGCGGCTACGGAATTGATCCGCGCACGTCCACTAAGTCCAGGGAGAAACATAGAAATGGCAGAACTACCAAAGACACTGAAGAGGCGTCAGTTCCTCAAGGGGGCCGCCGTCGCGGGCGCCGCTGCGGGAACCTCGGCGATCGTGACACCGGCTATTGCCCAGTCGCGCATCGAATGGAAGATGGTCACGACTTGGCCGAAGAATTTTCCGGGTCAGGGTACGGGCGCTGTTCGGTTTGCGAATTCGGTCGAGGCGGCCACCGAAGGGCGCTTGAAGATTCACGTCTACGCGGCCGGTGAACTCGTGCCGCCGTTCGAGAGCTTCGACGCCGTTACGCGCGGTGCAGCCGATCTCATGCACGCCAGTCCGTACTATTGGCCGAACAAGAGCAAGGCGCTCATGTTCTACTCGACGGTGCCTTTCGGTCTCACGACCGCCGAGCAGGAAGCGTGGATGCAGTACGGCGGCGGTCAGGAGCTTTGGGACAAGGTCCTCGATCCGTTCGGCCTCAAGGCTTATCACGGTGGCTCCACCGGCGTGCAGATGGGCGGCTGGTTCAACAAGGAGATCACCAACACGGCCAGCGTCTCCGGCATGAAGATGCGTATTCCGGGCCTCGGCGGCGAAGCGCTGAAGAAGCTCGGCATGACCGTCATCAATCTTCCAGGCGGCGAAATATTCGCGGCGCTTCAGTCAGGCGCCATCGACGCCACTGAGTGGGTCGGGCCCTGGAACGACCTGACGTTCGGCTTCTTCAAGGTCGCCAAATACTACTATTGGCCGGGCATGCACGAGCCGGGCACTCAGATCGAAGTGACGATCGACAAGAAGAAGCTGACGGCGCTCCCGAAGGACGTGCGGGCCATCCTCGAGGCTTGCATCTATCAGGAAAACCTGAAGTTCACCGCCGAGTTCAATGCCCGCAACGGCGCGGCGCTGCAGACGCTGATCGGAACGCACAATGTCCAGCTGAAGCGCTTCCCGAACGACTTCCTCCAGTCCTACGGCACGGCCTGCGGTGAAGTCATCCAGGAACTGCGCGATGGCGGTGACGCGGTGACCAAGGAAGTCATCGAGTCTTTCCTCAAAGCACGTCGCGAGCAGTCGAGCTGGAACCGGATCGCCGAGCAGGGCTTCCTCAATGCCCGTCTGCTCGACTACAAGTTCCCGAGCTGACAAGCGAAAGCTCTACAACGCAAAGCCCCGCGGCACATCCTGCCGCGGGGCTTTTTTGTTTCGTCGTCGGTTGAGTTGGCGGCTAGCTAGTTGAAGAGACCTGAACCCTTCACCAGTTCGCTCACCGCAACGATCAGCAAGAGAATGTGCGCGAGCATGAAATGCTCGATCACGAGCCTGCCCTTTATGATGCCCGGGCGCCCCGGGCGATCGATGGTCTTCCAGAGTACGACGAATGTCGCGATCCAGATGGCCATCAATACGACGCCTATTTCGAGTTCGAGAAGACTCATGGTTTCCTCGGCGTCCTATTGCTTCGGGGAAAATGGGTTGTCCGATTCGATCGGCATGCCGTCCTTGTCGAACTTGGTGCCGCCAAGGATCGAGTCCAGTGTGCGCGGCGGAGTAGCGCCGGGCTTTTCGCCCGCCGTTGCCGGGCCGTGGATCGCCGCAGGCGTCGTGGGGCCGCCAAACAGATACTTGGGCAGCCACGTCGCTGTGCCTGGAAACGCCCAGATAATGCCGAGGGCGAACATCTGCAGCCACGTCCAGGAGATCGAGCCGAGCCAGATCTCGCTTGTCTTGATGCTCGGCGGGGCGATGCTCCGCATGTAGAAGAGCGTAAAGCCGAACGGCGGCGTGAGGAAGCTCGTCTGGAGGTTCACGCCAATCAGAATGCCGAGCCATACGGGGTCGACGCCCATCGCCAGAAGCGCCGGTCCGCAGACCGGCAGCATGATCAGGATGATCTCGAACGTATCCAGGAAGAAGCCGAGAATGAACATGATGAACATCACGACGAACAATGCGCCCGTGACGCCGCCTGGAACGTTCCTCAGTGCCTCCTCGACCATGTGCTCGCCGCCGAGGCCACGGAATACGAGCGAGAACAGCGAGGCCGCGATCACGATCACGAAGATGACGGCTGTTGTCATCATGGTGTTCATCGAGGCATAGCGTAGCGTCGCGAACGACATTCTGCCGTTCATCGCTGCCAGTATCATGGCACCGATCGCACCGACCGATGCGGATTCGGACGGCGTGGCGAAGCCGAATAGGATGCTTCCTAGGACGGCCAGTACGAGAAAAAGCGGCGGAAGAAGCGCAGAGATCACGCGCCAGGAGAGGCCGGCCTGCTCCTCTGGAGTCATCTTCATCGCCGGCACTTCGGTTGGCTGGAAGATGGCCTTGTAAATGATCCAAAGCAGGTACAGCCCGACCATGATGAAGCCGGGAATCAATGCACCGGCGAACAGGTCCCCGACCGAGATGGGATCCGGCGTGAAGTTGCCGCGACGAAGCTGTGCTTCCTGATTGATGCCGGCGAGAAGGTCACCGATGAAGATGAGGACGGTCGAGGGCGGGATGATCTGGGCCAGCGTTGCCGATCCGCAGATGACGCCTGTCGAGACGCGGTTGGCGTATCCTGCACGAAGCATCGTCGGCAGGGCGATCAGGCCCATGGTGATGACGGTTGCGCCGACGACGCCTGTCGATGCGGCGAGGAGCGCGCCGACGATGATGACCGAGTAGGCAAGGCCGCCCCGCAGCTTGCCGAAGAGCTGCCCCATGGTCGTCAGCAGCCGTTCGGCGATGCCGGATCTCTCGAGGATCAGGCCCATGAAGATGAACAGCGGGACCGCGACGAGCACGTCGTTGGTCATGCTGCCGAGATAGCGCGACGGGATGCCATTCAGGATCGAATAGTCGAACGCTCCGAAGGCATGGCCCAGAAAGGCAATGAAGAGGGAGGTACCGGCAAGGGTCAAAGCGATCGGATAGCCGAACATCAGCGTGACGCAGATGCCGATGAACAACATGATCGAGAGGATGTCGCCGGTCGAAAGGGCGCTCAGCATAGGCAACGTACCTGTTCTGTGGAGAAGGCTACGAGGTTGTCGCCTCGCCGAGGCCGGCGATTGCCCGCTTGGGCGCAAGGTGCTCGGCGTCATTCAGGACGAGGATGGCCCGCGCGCAGTTTGCGAGGCCTTGCATCCCCATGAGTATGCAGAAGCCCAGAATGGCACCCTTCAAGACATAGAGGCCCGGCATGCCGCCGACCTGGTGGGACGTCTCGCGCAGCCAGACGGACGCGAGGAAGTAGCCCCACGTGTAGTAGCCGATGACGAGTAGCCACGGAAACAGGAAGATGCAGGAGCAGAAGATCTCCATCTTTGCCTTGAACTTTGGCGTCCAGCGCGCGGAAAGAATGTCGACGCTGACATGCCGGCCGGCCAGAAACGCGTAACCCGAGCCGAGCATGAACGAGAGACCGAACGTCCACACGTACAGTTCCTGCATCCACACATAACCCGAGTGAAATGCGTAGCGGATCACGACGACGACGAAGCAGACCAGAACGGTAACGAGACTGAGCCAGCCGACAATCTGACCGACCTTTTCATTCAACCATTCGGCAAAGCGGATGTAGCTGGCGAGCGCCCCCATCCGAATCCTCCCCCTCTACCGTGCTATTTTCGCACGGACCCTTGAAATTTTCGGAAGTTGGTCTAGCAGCATATTCCGGTCTCGAAAACCGCAAAAATTGGGCACAATTCGCCTCACAATGCGGTTGACCGGAGCGCTTGCCGTTCAGCGTAGCCTTCCAGGAAGCTCGATGTGCCGCAGGAGATCGGGCATCCGGTCGATGACGGCATCCGCACCCAGGTCGGCGACAGGGTCGTGCGGGTACCCATAGCTGACGGCGATGACGGGGCAACCAGCTGAGCGCGCGGCGCCGACGTCGGATCTGCTGTCGCCCACGACTAGGCCCTCGCCGGGCCGGGTTCCAAGATCGCCTAGGGCTTTGAGCAGCATGTCGGGCGCGGGCTTTCGCGGGACGTCATCCCGTGCGCCGACGACCGTCGAGAAGAAGCGTGCGATCCCGAGCGCTTCGAGGGCGATCGTCGTGATGTGGGCTGCTTTGTTCGTGCACACACCAAGTGGGACGTCGTCGGCGCGGAGCGCAGACAGCGTTTCTACAACGCCGGGATAGAGGCCGTTTCCGGCTGCGGAGACTTCAGCATACTTCGCGTAGAACGAGGCCATCATGGCATCGAACACGGCAGCTTCGATTTGCGCGCCTCGTACGGTCAGGGCGCGCTGGAGCGCAACCTTCGCGCCGCCACCGATGAATGACTGCACCTCGGCCAGCGGAAACGGCGGTTGGTCGATCTCGGCCATCGCCGTGTTGAGCGCACTCGCGATTTCCGGCGCGCTGTCGACGAGCGTGCCGTCTAGATCGAAGACGATGGCTTTCGGCCGAAACTTCCGTGCAGCGTCGTTCATCGGGCAAGTGCTGCCACGCCCGGGAGCTCACGGCCCTCGAGCCACTCGAGGAAGGCGCCGCCCGCCGTCGAGACATACGTGAAGTCCTCGGTCACGCCCGCCGCATTCAGCGCTGCGACCGTGTCACCACCGCCGGCGACGGAGACAAGCTTGCCAGCCTTGGTCATGCTCGCGGCCTGCTTCGCAAGCGCGAACGTGCCCTCACCGAAGGGCGCGATCTCGAAGGCACCGAGCGGGCCGTTCCAGAGCAATGTGCCGCAACCCTCGATGACCTTGGAGAGGTGTGCGACCGACTTCGGCCCTACGTCGAGCACCATCTGATCCGCGGGGATCGCCGTCACATCCACGACGCTGTTCGCTGCGCCGGCCTTGAACTCGGTCGCGATCACGCCATCCACCGGTAGTACGATCGTGCACCCCTTGGCCGCTGCCGCGTCCATGATCTCGCGCGCGGTACCGACGAGGTCGGGCTCGGCCAGCGACTTGCCGATCGCATGGCCCTTTGCGAGCAGGAACGTATTGGCCATGCCGCCGCCGATGATGAGGTAATCGACCTTGGCCATCAGGTTCGTGAGCACGGGAATCTTGGTCGAGACCTTGGCGCCGCCGACAACCGCCGCAGTCGGCCGCTTGGGATGCTCGAGCGCGGTTCTGAGCGCGTTGATCTCCTCCATGAGGAGCGGGCCGGCATAGGACGGCAACAGGTGCGTGATGGCATCCGTGGAGGCATGTGCGCGATGGGCGCAGGAGAAGGCATCGCCCACGAAGATATCGCCAAGTTTCGCGAGAGCAGCGGCGAGCTCGGGGTCGTTCTTCTCCTCGCCCTTGTGAAAGCGGAGGTTCTCCAACACCAGAATGCCGCCACTGGCGAGACCGGCAACGGCTTTGGCGGCCGTGTCGCCGATGCAATCATCGGCAAAGGCCACGGCCCGTCCCAATGCCTTACCGAGCGCTTCGGCTACCGGCTTCAACGACATATCCGGCACCCGCGCACCCTTCGGCCGGCCGAAATGCGAGAGGACGATGACTTTCGCCCCCCGGTCGGCAAGGTCCAGAATGCCCGGCACGAGCCTCGTCAGCCGCGTCGCATCCGTGACGCGCCCCTCCGCCACTGGCACATTGAGGTCAGCCCTGACGAGCACGCGCTTGCCGACGACATCGAGCCCCGACGTTGTTTTCAGCTTGTCCAGTTGCATGATGTCCTGCCCGCGCCTTGTGGGTGCCTCGCCGTGGGCCCGCATGCCACGCCCGGGTGCGTTTACGCAACCTCTACGCACGGCTGGTAACCATCCCGCGCATTGCACTCCGTCGGCAATCGACTAGATTGTTTAGCAACGAATGCGCGCGATGATCCTTGCCCGGCCTATGGGCTCGATTCTGCCGCGAAACCCGGTTACAGGCTTATAGAATGTCCAATCTCGAATACGCGCGCACCCAGGCGCGCCGCGACAACCAGATCCCGCTCCACGGACCCGAGGCTTTTGCCGGCATGCGCCGGGCAGGGCAGCTCGCGGCCGAGGCGCTCGACATGCTGACTGCTTTCGTCAAGCCGGGCGTGACGACGGAGCGTCTCGACGATCTCGCTTTCGAGTTCGCTATGGATCATGGCGCCATCCCTGCACCGCTGAATTATCGCGGCTTCACTAAGTCGATCTGTACGTCGGTCAACCATGTCGTCTGCCACGGCATTCCCGGCCCCAAGCCGCTGCGTGAGGGCGACATCCTCAATATCGACGTGACGCTGGTTTTCGACGGCTGGCATGGCGATACGAGCCGCATGTATGGCGTCGGCACGATCCCGCGCAAGGCCGAGCGTCTCATCGAGGTGACGTACGAGGCGCTCATGCGCGGCGTCGCGGCCGTGAAGCCGGGGCACACGACCGGCCATATTGGCGCGGCCATCCAGGCCTACGCCGAAGGCGAGCGCTGCAGCGTCGTGCGCGATTTCTGCGGCCACGGTCTCGGCCGCGTCTTTCATGATCGTCCGAACATTCTGCACTATGGCACCAAGGGCGAAGGCCCCGAGCTGAAGCCGGGCATGCTCTTCACCATCGAGCCGATGATCAACCTCGGTAAGTCGTCGGTGAAGATCTTGCCCGATGGCTGGACCGCCGTGACTCGCGATCGCGAGCTCTCGGCGCAATTCGAGCACACCGTCGGTGTCACCGAGGACGGCTGCGAAGTCTTCACCTATTCGCCTGCGGGCCTTCACTGCCCGCCCTACAAGGTCGACTAGGTCGCACGCGATCGGGGGAGGCGGCTCACCGATGGCACGGCGCAGCAGATCATCTCTGCCTTCTGCTGCGTCCGAGGAGAATGGCGGCGGGGCGCAAGGTGCGCTCTGGGAAGCATCTGCAGCGGCACCACCGCCGCCGCATCACGTGGGGCACCGCAAGCGTCTTCGCGACCGCTTTCGCAAGGGCGGGCCGGATGCCCTTCCCGACTACGAGCTGATCGAGATGATTCTCTTCCGCGCGCTGCCGCAGGGGGATACCAAGCCGCTCGCCAAGGCCCTTCTTGCCAAGTTCGGCTCATTTCCCGAGGTGATCAATGCGCCGGACGCCCGATTGCGCGAGATCGATGGCGTCGGCGAGCGCGTCGTTGACGAACTCAAGCTCGTTCGCGCCGCCGCGCTGCGCCTCATGCAAACTCAGATCGTCGGGCGCACGGTTCTCGGCTCGTGGCAGGCCGTGCTCGATTATTGTCGCGCAGCACAAGGCTTCGATGAGAAAGAGCAGTTTCGCATTCTCTTTCTCGACAAGCGCAATCAGCTCGTCGCTGATGAGGTCCAGCAGACGGGAACGGTAGATCACACGCCCGTGTACATCCGCGAGGTCGTGAAGCGGGCGCTGGAGCTCTCGGCTTCCGCGCTCATTCTCGTGCACAATCATCCCTCGGGCGATCCGACGCCGTCATCGGCCGACATCGACATGACGCGCCAGATCGTGGATGCGGCGCGGCCTCTCGGCGTGCAGGTGCACGATCACATCATCGTCGGCCGCAGCGGCTACTTCAGCATGAAGGGCAAGCGGATCATCTAGCGGGGCCTGCGTCCTGCCAGGACGGCCACGATCGCGAGGCCCTGGAATAGTGCTGCGGCGATGAACACCCACGGTGCGGCGCCTGCGCTGGCACCTGCGGCTGGCGGTATCAGCTCGCGAATGAGACCGAAGGCTGCCGGCGCGAAAGCATATGTCGCCTGACCGATCGCGACCATGAGCGCCACCACCCGAAGCACGTCCTCCTTCACGAAATCGACCTGCGCGATGAGCGGTGGCATGGACGTGGCGTTGCCGAACCCAATGCCGAAGAGCGCGATGCCGGCGAGCAGGAGTGGAACATTCGAGCCGCCAGCAGCGAGCAGGATGAGCGAGCCTATGAGCTGTGCGCCATAGCCGACACAGCCGACGATCCGCCGGTCGGCATCGATGGACATGAACCAGCCGATGAGTGCGCGCCCGGTGATCGCCATCACGGTCACGAACGCCATGGCGAATCCGGCCCGCTGCGCGCCGAGCGCCGGCAGCAGCAATGAGAACAGGTGGGTGATCAGGCCGAGCTGTGCGAACAAGCCGAGCGCATTGCCGATCACGAGCGTGAGAAACGCACGATCCCGCCAAAGCAGCGCGCCGGGCAGCGGGCGCGCATGATGAGAGGTGACGCTGACGGGAGCGGTGCCCTGCGCGTCGCCGTCGGGGGCCAGGCCCATCAGTTGCGGCGTGCGCGCAAAAAGCTTCGCCGAGATCAGACAGATGACGAGCACGGCTGTGATCCCGATGATTGCCGCGGCAATGGGAAATCCGAGCGCGCTGATCGCCGTTACCCACAACGGCGAGAAGATGACGCCGCCGATGCTCGCGCCGTTGTAGGCCCAGCCGAGCGCTGCGGGTCGCGCACGCACGAACCACGGTGCGATGATCGCGTTGATGGTTGCGGCGCTCGTCGCGCTCCAGCCAATGCCGCTGACGACCGCCGCGAGAAAAAGCTGCCAGGGCTCGGCGGCCAAGGCCCAGCCGAATGTGCCGAGCGCCAGGGCAATCCCGCCCGCTTGCGTGAAGGGAGCGATGCCGAAGCGTGCGTGCAGCGCTGGGATCTGCGTAACAACCGCCGCGCCGACGAGGTAGTGAAGCGTAATTGCGCTCGAGATCAACCCGAGGGACCACCCACGCGTTGTGTGCAGCACGCCGAGGAAGACCGGCGGCCCGTAGAAGCCGAGACCCCAGCCAAACAGGGCGAGCACGAATGCCCCGCCCGTCACGCGCCAGCCGAAGAATGTTCGTTGCGGCATCGACTTGGCCATCGCGCGTCTCCGTGCTCAGAACGTGTTCGAGCAAGCAAGTGGTCGCGCCTTGCGACCGAGCAGCATGGCCATGATCGCCAAACCTTGAAAGATCGCGGCCGCGATGAATACCCACGGCGCGGCGCCCGTGCTGGCCGCTGCACCATCCGCTGTCAATTCCCGGATCAGTCCGAAGGCCGCGGGGCCGAATGCGAACACCATTTGCCCCATGCCGACGACGAGCGCGACAACGCGCTGCACTTCTTCCTTGACGAACTCGACCTGCGCGACGAGGGGCGGCAGCGATGTGGCGTTGCCGAAGCCCGCGCCGAACAGGATGATGCCGAGCAGAAGTAGAGGCACGCTCGTTCCGTTCGCCGCCAGAAGCGCGATCGATCCTGCGAGTTGTGCGCCATAGCCGACACAGGCGACGATCCGCCGGTCAGCATCGATCGGCATGAACCATCCGACCATCATGCGCCCCACGATGGCCATGGCCGTCACCAGAGCAATTGCGAGGCCCGCATACTGGGCGCCGAACGCCGGCAGCAGCAGCGAGAACATGTGCGATACGAGGCCGAGCTGCGCGAACAGGCTGAGCGCCATCGCGACGGCCAGTGTAATAAACCGCCGGTCCCGCCAGAGGAGACGTCCCGGCAATGGGCGCGCGTCCGGTGACGTGATGTTGGTTGGCGCGGTGCCTTGCGTATCGCCGTCGGGTTGAAGCCCCATTTGCTCAGGCGTGCGCGCGAAAAGTGTGGCGGCGACAACCCAGATGATCGCAGCCGCCGTCAGCCCGAGCGCGGCGGCGGCATACGGCAAGCCGAGCAGCGCGATGATCGCCACCCACAGCGGTGAGAAGACGATGCCTCCGATGCTGCCGCCATTGTAGGCCATGCCAAGCGCGGCAGGTCGTGCGCGCACGAACCAAGGTGAGACGATCGCGTTTACGGCAGCCGCGCTCATCGAGCTCCAGCCGGCGCCGCTCAGAACCGCCGCGACGTAGAGCTGCCAGGGTTCCCACGCCAGTGCCCATCCGAGGAGACCGGCCGCGATGAGAGCCGCGCCGATCTGTGTGTAGCGGGCGAGGCCGATCCGCGCGTGGAGCACCGGCAAACGTGCCGCCATGAGCGAGCCGACGAGCAGGTGGAGCGTGATGGCTCCTGAGATCACGCCGAGTGACCAGCCGCGCGTTTCGTGCAGCACGCCGAGGAAGACCGGCATCGAGTAGAAGCCGAGCCCCCAGCCGAATATGGCGAGGACGAAGGCGCCGCCCGTCACGCGCCAGCCGAAAAACGTGCTCCTGAACATCTCTGCAATTGCCCGTGCCGGCACCCTCTGGCGCCGCACTTTGCATACTGCACCTTCGGATTGCTACGGTTCTGATCGAACTATTCAGGAGGGGCTGTGCTGCATTCTGTGTGGCACACGTCGAGGATCAGTCATGCCAACCACCGCCAAGCTCGCATCCGTCGCGGCCCTTCTCGGCGATCCGGCACGTGCAGCCATGCTCCAGGCCATGATGGACGGACGCGCGCTGACAGCCGCCGAGCTCGCGCATGTCGCCGGCATCACGCCGCAGACCGCCAGCAGTCATCTTGCGCGGCTCACCAGCGCCGGCCTTCTCGCCATGGAGAAGCAGGGGCGCCATCGCTATCATCGCCTCGCGACGCCCACCATGGCGCGGCTTCTGGAGAACCTCATGCATGTCGCAGCCGAGATCGAGCCGTCGCGGCGCACTGTCGTCACGGGTCCGCGCGATGCGGCGCTTCGAGCCGCGCGCACGTGCTACGATCATCTCGCGGGACGCCTCGGCGTGGCGATTGCGGATGCGCTGGTAGCTGCAGGTCACGTCGAGCTGGACAGCGATGCAGGCATCGTGAGCTCTTCCGGTCTCGCGCTCTTCGAACGCATCGGCCTCGATGTCGTGCGCTTTCAAGCGGAGCCACCAGCGAAGAGCCGGCGGATTCTCTGCCGCCCCTGTCTCGACTGGAGCGAGCGCCGGCCACATCTCGCGGGCAAGCTCGGAGCCGCGATCTGTCAGTTGAGTTTCGATAAAGGATGGATCCGCCGCGTGGAGGCCTCGCGTGCGGTGATGATCACGCCGAAGGGGCAGCGTGCCTATCGCGAGATTCTGGGCGTGCGTGAAGCGTGAGGCGCGAGGCGAAGGCGCTATTGCGCGGCGTACTTTCCGAGCACGCGCCGGGCTTCGAGGACGACGGCGTCCGCCATGGCAGCCTGGCCCTCGGCGGTCGGATGGAACGCGCCGGAGTAGATGCTCGCGAGCAGGAGCTGGAACGAGGAGAAGCCCTGCAGCTTGAGCACTTTCTGGATGAGCGACTCGCTCACATGGAAGTTGCCGGTCATGAACGCGTCATTGGGCGTGCGGAACCAGCGCTGGCGCGGCGCATAAGCCTGCCAGTCTGCGGGGTTGAAGGGCTCCCAACGGCGGCCCGTCCAGCGCGGGAGGCGCAGGTCGTCGGCGATCGTGAAGGCGTTGTCGGTGTAGCCCGCGCAGATGCCGCGGCCGCGGAACTGCTGGCGGTGGCCGGCAACATATGTCCAGCCATTCTGCTTGCTCGTGTCCTCCATGACGGCATCGAGACGTTCGCCTGCGGCCATGGATTCGCGCGCGCGATTTTCACTCAGCAGGAAGTCCGGCGTGACGGTCATGCCCGCGCGCCCGTCCGGGCAGACCTGCCGGCCATCGGGGAGCATCGCAAGGCTCGGATAGGCAACCAGCATGATGCGGTCGGCTTCGGCCCACGGAATATGCAACTGGCCGTGTATCGCGCGCCGCAGTGCGAGCAGGCGCGCCTCGAGCCCGTCCAGAAGCTCTGACGCCGCCAGGAAGCCATGCACCTGCCCGAACCAGCCGCTCAGCCGTCGCAGCGACGACTCGTCCGAGAGAATCGCGTTGGCGAGCAGGCGTGCGAAGCCGATGTCGTTGCCGCCGATCGAGAGGAGCACGAGATCGATCTTGCGCGCGTCTTCGCCGTCGCAGCGGCGAAGCACGAGACCGCCTCTCAGCTCGGGAATGCGCCCGCGCATATGATAGGCCTCGGGCATCTCCTGCCCCTCGGCACGATGAGGGCCGCACTGCGCTTGCGCGATCGCGGATAGCTGCGAGACATCGGGCGGATTCGGCACCCACTCGTGACCCTTGTAGCGGCGGAAAAGCCCGTCGACGATCTCAGCGCCCGAGCAGGCATAGCCGACGAACGTCACGGCCCGGTGCGGATCCTCGACGGCGAGCTGCAAGGCGGCGCGTAATTGGTGCGAGTAGAGCGAGCGGTGGCAGGCCTGATCGATCCAGCGCGCATTGTTCCGGATGAAGGCGCTGTCGCCGATCGCCCGCCATGGACCGACGCGGGCAGGATAGCCGGTGAGCGGCTCACTCGCAGGCCCGAAACCATAGTCGGCGCGGCGCTCGCGCGAGAAGCGCACGGGAACATCGGGATTGCCTTCGCCGGAAGCGAAGCTGTCGCCCATGGCGACGATCAGCAGATCGGTGACCGTGGCGGTCGTATTGGCGATTTCGCGGCCGCCGACCTCTACGCTCAGGCGCGCGCCGACGGGATAGGGGATCGTGAGCGCGACAGCCTGATCGCAGCGTGCAGTGATCGATCCGCCGAGACCCGAGCGCGCGAGCGGTGTCGTCAG
Source organism: Pseudomonadota bacterium (assembly GCA_023410905.1). Lineage (GTDB taxonomy): Bacteria > Pseudomonadota > Alphaproteobacteria > Rhizobiales > Hyphomicrobiaceae. The sequence continues at coordinate 18,290 of JAEYPL010000104.1, read as the reverse complement.
CCACGTGCAGTCGATGCGATCGGCATCAGGCACGTCGCGCAGCGCGACGAGAACGCGATGCGAGCGCGGATGCAGATAGTCCTGCGCTTCCTTGCAGCCATAGCGGTTGCGATCGGCCGACCAGCAGATGTGGTCCATCATGCCGGCAGCCCAGCCATCTCCCGGGTGACGCCGCGCAAGGGCGCGCTCGGCCGAGAGCACGGGTGTCGCGCGCTCGCTGTCGCCGAGGTCCCGGTAGGTCGCGCGATGCACTTCGCTGTCGGATGGGCGCGTGAACAGACGGAACGGGTTCTCGACCTGCCACGTGATGCGCGGCTCAGCGATCGCGTGATCCGACGCGAGAGCAAGCAAACTCAGAGCCGCCGCGAGCGCGCAGAGGAACCGCGTCGCAATGGCCTGGCCTTTCAGCGTGCTCGCGTATCGGCGTCTTGTCATGTCCCTCACTGGGTCAGAGGCGTCCGCTCGCATGGGCCCACGTCATGCGCAGGAGGCGGCTGATCGCCAAGGGTTCGATCGCCGTCGACCCGCCACGCTGCAACCATGCTTCTAAGGCCCGCAAGTTGGGCCTAACCATGGCCAGGGGCAGGAAGGGGAGGCGCTGTACCCGTGACAATTTCGCGAGCTGCGGCGTGATTTCAGCCATCGCGCCACGCGCAATCTGGATAAGTGCGGCAATCGCAGCTGTCAGTGCGGGGCTTTTGATATCGGCGGCAGTCTCGGCCAGATCGGCGTCCGAGAGAAGTGTCCGCGGGATCGGGAGGCGTGCAGCGCCTTCGGACGGAAGGCGGAGTAAGGCACGGGACAGGCCATAGGCGAGCCCAGCGGTGCGCGATATGGGCCAGAGTTCGCCGGTCTCACTACCCGCTGAAATGCGCGCCGCTAGTCGGAACGGACCGCCCTCGCCGGCTGACAGGTGATCGCGAAGCGCCTGCTCGTTCGCAGGCCGCTCTCCGTGAAGCGCATCGGCGTACGAGTCGATCACGCCGTCGATGATCTCTACCGGCAGACCATGACGCGCGATCGCGTCGCGCATGGCGACGGCTATGGGATTTCCCGCGGCAGCCTGATCTCCGTTTGAGGCAAGCGCATCGCGCCACCATTGCAGGCGGATCTCGCCGGCCAGCGGCTCGCGCACCTGCGTCGGAATATTGGCGAGTTCGGCCGCGAATGCGGTCAACGCGATGAGATCATAGCGCAGGGCTTCGGGCGCCAGCGTAGCGGCGAAGTAGCGGTCGGGCTCGCGGGTAATGGCCGCCTGCCTTAGCGCGTCCAGCGGCGCCGTCGTCATCGTCAGAGAAGATGCGCAGCGGCGACCATCAGGACGGTCACCGGTATGGCGAGCAGGAGATTGACGCGCGCATAGAGGGCAACCTTTGCGCGCGCCACCGCCTTCTCTTCGGCGCTGCTTGGCCGCTCGCCGAGTACGATTTGCAGGTTCGGCCAGATGATCATGTGCACGAAGACCCACATGGCGACTGCGCCCGCCGCCGCACCCCAGAACAGCAGCACTTTGGCGAGCGGCATGTGGAATGGCGCGCCATACACCCACGATGAAAGCATGTAGCCCGTCGGCAGGAGCAGCAGCACGCCCGAGAGCAGGACGAGATGCGACGCGTGGCGGAAGAGTGTCGCGACCTTCGGCACTACGAGGCGGAAGAGCGTCGCGCGGCCGGCATCGTCGGCGCCGACGACCGCTGGGTGCTGGATGAAATTGACGAACCAGATCATGCCGACCCAGATTATCGCCGCGACGACATGGATGGCGCGAAGCAGGAACGAGCTGAAGCCCAGCCAGTCGGTGCCATTCATCGCGATCGCCGCCAGGATCGCCACTGTGGTCAGTGCGAGACCGGCGAGCAGGGCATTGCGGGCACTCGAAAGGATGGCGGGCATCGGCATCACCGGGCTGGCTCGTTGGACTACAGCAGATAGAGCACGAACGGGCTTTGCGCGGAAGCGCCCGGCTATCGGCGGCGATTGTGAGGGCGTCAGTCGACGGCGATCAGCGCTGCGCCGACGGGCCGCCCCTCGCCGAGCAGCACATTGTACGTGCGGCAGGCAGCGCCAGTATCCATCGGCTCGATGCGGATGCCGGCGTCGCGCAGATCGGATCGCAGGGCTGCGGATGGGAGGCTGAAATCGCGCCCTGTACCGAGCAGCAGCAACTCGACACCCGCTGGTTCAGCGAGCAGCAGCACGAAGTCGTCGATCGTGAGGCCCACAGCGGTGGCCGCCGGCCAGCCGACAATGGCCTCGCCGAGGCAGAGCAGGGAGCCGCGATGGCTCATGCCGGCAAAGCGGAAACCGCCGTTGCCGTAGGCTTCGATCGGCGCTCGTCCGGGATAGCGTGGCGGCGCGGGCTGCATCATCGCACTCCTGCCGCGATCACGGGCCCGCTAACTGCGTGCGCGGGCGCCGTCCGGTGTCTTCTGAGCGCCGGTGATATTTTCGCTCTTGATGCCAAGGAGCTCGAGAAGTGGGGCCGAGATATAGATCGACGAGTACGTACCGATAAGGACTCCCAGCAGCATGGCGAGCGTGAAGTATCGCAGTACCGAACCGCCGAATATGAACAGCGCCAGCAACACAGTGATCGTTGTCACACCGGTCAGGATCGTGCGCGAGAGCGTCTCGTTGATGGATAAATTGAGCAGCTCGCGCAGCTCCATCCTCTTATATTTGCGCAAGTTCTCGCGGATACGATCCGAGATGACGACCGTGTCGTTGACCGAGTAGCCAAGAATGGTGAGCAACGCCGCCACAATACCGAGATCGAACTCGAGCTGGAACAGCGAGAAAATCCCGACAACGACCAGCACGTCATGAAGCAGCGCCACGATAGTGCCCACGGCGAACTGCCACTCGAAGCGGAACCAGACATACGCGATGATCGCAATGATGGCGCAAACCACCGCGATCAAACCGGTGCGCCGCAGTTCGGCCGATACCGCTGGACCGACGACTTCAACGCGACGCTGGATGAAGTCCGATCCGAGTGCGTCTGTCACGCTGCGCAACGCGGCCTGCTGCGCTTCCTCGCCGCCCGGCTGCTGCTCTATCCGGATCAGTACGTCGTTCGTCGTGCCAAACTCTTGAATCTGGAGATCACCGAGCCCCAAGCCTCCGAGCTGGGTGCGCATGGCTTGAATATCCGCTGCCGCTCCGGATTTCAGCTGCACTTCGACCATGGTGCCGCCTTTGAAGTCGACGCCGTAGTTGAGGCCCATGGTGAAGAAAAGCATCAGGCTGACAAAGATGGTCGCGATCGATGTCCAGAAACAGACCTTCCAATAGCGCATGAAATCAATCCGCGTGTTGTGCGGAAAGAAATCAAAGCCTTTGAAGCTCGGTACGAAGCGCATCGTTCAGTCGCCTTTTCGAACTTTATGCGGAGCGATCAGATTGGGACCACGATGCGACCGGGCTTGGCGCGCTCGCTGCGCAGCCAAAGCGCGATCAGTAGGCGTGTCACGGTGATCGCCGTGAATATCGAAGTGAAGATGCCGATCGACAGGGTAACGGCGAAGCCACGGATCGGACCCGAGCCGAGCCAGAACATGATCACAGCTGCCGCGAAGGTCGTGAGCTGACTGTCCAGGATCGTGGTGATCGCCCGAGAGAAGCCAGCATCGATGGCGCTCACGGCGGATTTACCAGCGCGCAGCTCTTCTCTTATTCGCTCGTAGATAATGACGTTGGCATCGACGGCCATGCCTACGGTCAAAACCAACCCGGCGATGCCCGGCAACGTCAATGTGGTGCCCACTGCGGACATAAGTGCCACCACCATCGTTGCGTTCATGACGAGCGCGAGCACGGCAAAAATGCCGAAAGTCCCATAAGCAGTGACCATGAACAGAATGGTCGTCAGACCGCCGACGATTGAGGCAAGCTTGCCAGCTTCGATCGAGTCCGCGCCAAGGGATGGCCCGACCGTTCGCTCCTCCGCGATCGTGAGCTTGACGGGCAGTGCGCCCGACCGAAGCTGAACGGCGAGCGTGTTGGCGCTCTCGACCGTGAAGCTACCCGAGATCTGGCCGGACCCGCCGAGAATGGGCTCGCGAATGACGGGCGCCGACAGCACCTTGTCGTCGAGGACGATCGCGAATGGCCGGCCGACGTGCTCCTGCGTGAAGCGGCCGAAACGCCGCGCGCCCGCCTGATCGAAGCGGAAAGAGATGATCGGCTCATTCGTACGCTGGTCGAAGCCGGGTTGGGCATCGACGAGGTTCTCGCCGGGCACGACGGGCGTCTCGCGCAGGATATAGGAGACGCCCTGCTCATCGCCACGATCGCTCGCCGCATAAATGCGATACCCCGACGGCACGCGCCCCTGCCGAGCTTCCTCGGCGGTCATGGTCGGGTGTACTTCGTGGAACGACAGCTTGGCGGTCTGGCCGAGCAGATCCTTCAGGACCTTGGTGTCGGACAGCCCCGGATACTGGACGAGAATGCGATCTGCGCCCTGGCGTACGACTGTCGATTCAGCCGTGCCGAGGGCGTTGATGCGCCGGTTCACCGTCTCGATTGCAGCGCCTGCAGCATGAATGACGCGCTGCTGGAGGCCTTGAGCGGATGGCGCGAGAAGGATCGTCCCGTCGCCACCTCGTGTGATCGTCAGGTCTTCGCCGCTCGTGCCGAGCATGGCGCTGCCGAGTGGCTGAATGAGCTTGCGCAACTCGCGGATGGCCGCGTCCGCTTCCTCGGGCTTGGCGAGGCGTACCTGCACCTGATTGCCGGCGATGCCGACACCCGTCGGGAAGATTTTTGCGTCGCGTAGCGTGCGACGCGCATCATCGCGAAGCGTCTGCAACCATTCGCGCCGGAGCTCCTCGGTGTCCATGGCGAGCAGAAGATGGGCGCCGCCCTGGAGATCGAGACCGAGCGGCATCTGCTTCGTCGGCAGGAAGCGCGGCCACGATGCGAGTTGTTCCTTGGTGAACAGGTTCGGCAGCGCGAACATTATGCTCACCAGACAGGCGAGCAGAATCGCGATCATCTTGACGCGCGAAAAGTGGAGCATCTCGTTCCCGGACCTCTAACCTCAGAAGCGGCGAGCCGTCGCGCGCGGCATCTCAGCCGGCCTTGGCGACCTCGCCCTTGACCCGCACCTCGGAAATGGTGCCGCGCATGAGGCGGACGCGCGTATTCTCGGCGATCTCGACCTCGACCTCGGCGTCGCCTTCTTTCACGCGCGTGACCTTACCGATGATGCCACCGCCCGTCACGACCACGTCCCCGCGCCGAATGTTCGCGACCATCTCGCGATGCAGCTTCACGCGCTGCTGCTGCGGACGGAGAAGAAGAAAATAGAAAATCACGAACATAAGCAGGATCGGCAGCAACTGAATCATGAAGTCGCCGCCGCCGGCTTGAGCGTAGACCAGTGAAGTGGACATGCGCGCTATTCCCAGGGGTCTTGAATGATGAACGGGGGCGTAGAACGGCTTCCGTCGGTCGCGCCCGCCGCATCGACCGTCTGCCGTGATTTCGCGCGGACTATAGTGTGCTCGCCCCCGTTTGCAACCAAATCCGCCGCTAAAATGACGCAGGATCAGCGCGGTTCAGGCCAGGAGGCGCGCTTCGCGATAGCGTTGGACATGCGCCAGGATGCGCGCTTCCGTGTCTATGGTGTCGTGGAAGCCGGCTTGTCTGATCTTGGTCATGCTCGAGACCACATCATGCTCGAGACCCCATAGAAAATCGCCGAAGTTCCAGGTGACGACGGCCTCCATGGGCTGTGCAACAAGGCCGTGGCGCTTGACGATGGCATCCCATAGCGGCCCCTTGTCCGCCATCCACCGGCCGAGGTTCAGAGGGCGCGGAACGCCGCAGTCGAGGCCATAGAGCCGCGCGATCTTCGGCCACAGGCGCGACCAGCGGAAAAGTGAACTGTCCGTAAGGTTGAACGCCTCGTTGCGGGCGGCTGGCGCGGTCGCCATCCATTTCATGCCCCGCGCGAGCTGGGTCGCGTCCGTCGCCTCCGTCAGCGCGTCGTAGCACGCTGGCTTGCCCGGAAAATCCAACGGTAGCCCAAGCTCGGCGCAGATGCTGGCCCAGGCGCCGATCAGAGGGACGAGATTGCGGGGTCGCTCCGGCGCGAAGTCATAGAGAAAACCAGGGCGCGAGGCGGACCACGTCCAGCGCTTGCCTTGGGCGCGCTCACTCAGCAGGTCCTGCTGGTCGTAGTAGAAATTCGGCGGCATGTGCCGCGGATCATCCTCGTGCGCCGGCAAGCGCATCGAACCGATGTGCATGCCATACCATTTCGTGCCTTCGACCAGATGGACGTGCTGGAGGCCCGGGCAAGCCGCCTCGGCGCCATCGATCAGATGCGCGAGCATGGCGCGGTTGCCCGCAACATCCTCGACGCCGACGCTCGCATCGGAGAACTGCGCACGCGCCGTATAGAAGAGATGCGTCGCTTGAGGACAGCGGGCGAGCGCGAGGCGCGTGCTCGCGGCGTCAGTGAGGTCGCACTGGATGTAGGTGAGCCGTTCGCGCTTGAGCGCCGGAGGGCGGCGGCAGAGGCCGATGATCTCCCAGGCCGGATCGGCCAGCAGAACCTCGACGAGCTGCTTTGCGGCAGCGCCAGTCGCACCGGCAATGACGGCGACATACTGTGCCATGTGCGCCCCTTATGCCGCGCCGAAAACACGCCTGAAGATCGTGTCGATGTGCTTCAGGTGATAGCCATCGTCGAACATGGCTTCGAGATCGGCTGCGGAGAGGCGTGCGCTGACGTCCTTGTCGGCCTTGAGACTCGCAAGGAAGTCGGCGCCGGTTTCCCAGGTCTTCATGGCATTGCGCTGGACGAGCGCATAGCTGTCCTCGCGTGAGGCGCCCGCCTGCGTCAGTGCGAGCAGCACGCGCTGCGAATTATGCAGGCCGCCGAGCTTGTCGAGATTCCGGCGCATGTTCTCGGGATAGACGACCAGCTTCTCGATCACGCCCGCGAGACGGTTCAGCGCAAAGTCGAGCGTGATGGTCGCATCCGGACCGATGAAGCGCTCTACCGAGGAATGCGAGATATCGCGCTCATGCCAGAGCGCCACGTTCTCCATCGCCGGGGTCGCGGCGGATCGCACCATGCGGGCGAGGCCGGTCAGGTTCTCGGTCAGCACGGGATTGCGCTTGTGCGGCATGGCCGACGAGCCCTTCTGGCCCGGCGAGAAAAATTCCTCGGCTTCCAGCACCTCGGTGCGCTGCAGGTGGCGGATTTCCGTCGCGAGGCGTTCAATGGAGGACGCGATCACCGCGAGAGTCGCGAAGTACATGGCATGGCGATCGCGCGGAATGACCTGCGTCGAGACAGGCTCGGGCGTCAGGCCCATGGACTTCGCGACGTATTCTTCGATCGACGGATCGATATTCGCGAACGTGCCGACGGCGCCTGAAAGTGCGCACGTCGCGATCTCCTTCCGTGCCGCGACGAGCCGCTCGCGTCCGCGCGCGAACTCGGCATAGGCCGTGGCGAGCTTCACGCCGAACGTCGTCGGCTCGGCATGAATGCCGTGGCTGCGGCCGATGGTGATCGTGTTCTTATGCTCGAAGGCGCGCGTCTTGAGCGCCGCGAGCAGACGGTCCATGTCGGCGAGGAGGATGTCGCTCGCGCGCACGAGCTGCACATTGAGGCACGTGTCGAGCACATCCGACGAAGTCATGCCCTGGTGGACGAAGCGCGCCTCCGGCCCGACGTGCTCGGCGAGATGCGTCAGGAAGGCGATGACATCATGCTTGGTGACGGCTTCGATCTCGTCGATGCGGGCGACGTCGAACTTGGCCTTACTGCCCTTGTCCCAGATGACCTTGGCGGCTTCCTTCGGCACGATGCCGAGCTCGGCCATGGCGGATGCCGCGTGCGCCTCGATCTCGAACCAGATGCGGAAGCGGGTCTCGGGCTCCCAGATCGCTCTCATCTCAGGGCGGGAGTAGCGCGGGATCATCGGTCGACCTTCCGGATTTGTGAGCTTTGGCGCAGGCTTAACAGAAGCGCCGACCGCCATCAATGCGGCCGGCGCTCCGAAGCGTTGAGAACGCCTAGCAGCCTGATCGCGGCTCAGAAATCGACCTTGTCGCCGCCTTTGAGGCTCAGGATTTCGCGGGCTTCGTCGGCGGAGGCGATCTCCAAGCCCAGACCTTCGATGATCTGGCGGACCTTGGTCACCTGCTCGGCATTCGACTTGGCGAGCTTGCCAGGGCCGATCCAGAGGCTGTCCTCCATGCCGACGCGCACGTTGCCGCCCATGGCCGCAGCCATTGCCGCGATCGGAAGCTGGTTGCGCCCGGCGCCGAGCACGCTCCAGCGGTACTGGTCGCCGAAGAGGCGGTCGGCCGTGCGCTTCATCATGACCACGTCCTCGTAGTGCGGGCCGATGCCGCCGAGGATGCCGCACACCGACTGGATGAAGAACGGCGGCTTGATGATACCGCGATCGGCGAAGTGGCGCAGCGTGTAGAGGTGACCGATGTCGTAGCACTCGACTTCGAAGCGCGAGCCGTTCGCCGCGCAGGTCGTCAGGATGTACTCGATATCCGCGAAGGTGTTCTTGAAGAAACCGGCGCGCGAGCCTTCGAGATACTCCCGCTCCCACGCGTGCTTGAACTCCTTCTGGCGCTCCAGCATCGGGAACAGCGCGAAGTTCATCGTGCCCATGTTGAGCGAGGCGACCTCGGGCTTGAAGGTTGCTGCCGGGCGCACACGTTCCTCGATGGTCATGGTCATCGCGCCGCCGGTCGTGATGTTCACGACGCAGTTCGAGCGCTGCTTGATCACCTTCAGGAACGGCGCGAAGGCTTCGGTCGATTGATCAGGCTTGCCATCACTGGGATTGCGCGCATGGAGATGGACCACCGCTGCGCCCGCTTCAGCAGCACCGATCGCCGCGTCCGCGATTTCCTCAGCGGTGATCGGGAGATGCGGCGACATGGATGGCGTGTGAATGGAGCCTGTTACGGCACAGGTGATGATGACTTTACGCGATGCCTTGGCCATGGGAGCGTTTCCGATCTTGTTTTATCGAATTATTGAGCCTCAGCCAGCGCCGAGGCGACCGAGTTTCGCTTCGACCAGACGCGCATAAAGCGCCGAGCCGAGCGGCAGAATTTCGTCATTAAACTGGTAGGCGGGATTGTGCACGGGCACGCTCGTCGGCGTGCCGAGTGCGCCATTGCCGATATTGATGTAGGCGCCCTTGCACTTCTCCAGCATGAAGGAGAAGTCCTCCGAGGCCATGACGAGACTGCGATTGCGCTCGACGTCCGCTTCTCCCACCAGCTCGGCGGCGCGATCGGCGACGAATTCCGTCTCCTTCTCGTCATTTACGAGCGGCGCGAACAGCACGCGGAAGTCTACCTCAGCCGTTGCGCCGAATGCGGCTGCCGTATTCTCGGCCGTGCGCTTCATGGCCTTCTCGACCTGCGCCATGATCTCGTGGCTGAACGTGCGCACTGTGCCGCGAATGGTCGCCGTCTGCGGAATGACGTTGTAGGCATCGCCCGAGTGGATGGCCGTGCAACTCACGACCGCCGTTGCGAGCGGTGTGATATTGCGCGCGACGATTGCCTGCATGGCCGTGACGATGTGGCTCGCGACGAGCACGGAATCGACGGACTCTTCCGGTCGCGCGCCATGTGAGCCGCGGCCCGTGATGTTGATGTCGAAGAACGCACCGCCCGCCATCATCGCGCCGGGGCGGATCGAGAATTTGCCGACCGGCAGGCCCGGGTTGTTGTGCATGCCGAAGACACTATCGCAGGGAAAGCGCTCGAACAGCTTGTCTTCCAGCATGGCCAGCGCGCCGCCGATGCCTTCCTCGGCCGGCTGAAAGATGAAGTAGACCGTACCGTCGAAGTTCTTCGTCTCGGCGAGATAGCGCGCCGCGCCGAGCAGCATGGTCGTGTGCCCATCGTGACCGCAGGCGTGCATGACGCCGGGGCGCGTGGACTTGTAGGGAACCTCCGCGATCTCATCGATCGGCAGGGCATCCATGTCCGCCCGCAGGCCGATGGTCGGGCCGTTGCCGGTCTGGATCACACCGACGACACCAGTCTTGCCGACGTGCCGATGCACGGTGATGCCGAACTCGCCCAGCTTCTTCGCAACGAAATCGCTCGTGCGGTGCTCGTCGAAGCCGAGTTCCGGATGCGCGTGCAGATCGCGTCGCCAGGCTGTCAGATCGTCGTGAAAGGTCTTGATTTTGGCGAGGGCATTCATCGATCGGCTCACTCCGGAGGTCACAGGCAGGCGTTCAGTCTAAGCCCTCGCCGGGCAATGGCAAGGGCGCCGGGGGCGCATCAGCCCCCGGGTTTGACCATGCTCCTCAAGGTCGCGATCTCCTCCCTAAGCGCGCGTATTTCTCCGACGAGCACTTCGTGCTGGCGCGTCTGCTGCTGGGCATCGGCGTGCAGCTTCGCGGCATCCTGGTGGAGCATCTCAGTATCGTCTTTGGCGGCCTGCTCCATGGAGTTCACGATGATCGCGATGAACAGGTTCAGCACCGCGAAGGTCACCATCAGGATGAAGGGAATGAAGAAGAGCCACGCATAGGGGTAGACCTTCATGATCGGGCGCACGATGCCGTCGGTCCAGCCTTCGAGCGTCATGATCTGGAAGAGCGTGAAGAGCGACCGCCCGAGATTGCCGAACAGTTCGTCGAAGTCGGCACCGAAGAGCTTCGTCGCCATGACCGCGCAAATGTAGAAGAGGATAGCGAGCAGCGCGATCACCGCGCCGAGCGAGGGAATGGCGTGGAGCAGTCCTTCCACCACACGCCGCATGGCCGGCACCACCGATATGATGCGCATAGCGCGGAGAATGCGCAGCGCGCGCATGACCGAGAGGCCGCCCCCCATCGGCAGCAGCGCAATGCCGACGATCGTGAAATCGAAGACGTTCCAGGGATCCTTGAAGTAGGCGAGCCGATACGCGACGAGCTTTGCCGCGATCTCGACGACGAAGATCACGAGCGCGAGATTGTCGATCAGCGCGAGCGGCGCCCGCAGGGGCTCCCCAATGGGCGGGATAGTCTCCAGCCCGAGCCCGATGGCGTTGATGATGATGACGCCGATGATGAAACGCTGGAAGCCGGCGGATTCGACGAAGGCTCGCAGCCGGGTAGTGAGCGGCGTCTCGCTCGTTGTATTCTTGGTCGACGTCACGGCCACCCCCTGACGTTGTTGAAAAAAGCGGCGCACCATTATCTCGAAGTGTGCCTTTGGCAAGGCCGCCTCTGGCCGCAAGGGTCCTCGATGCCGATCTCTTGCACAAGTTCCCGGCCGTCGGGCTATCATGGCTCGAACTGGGCACCGGGCGGGACCGTGAATGACAGGGCCGAATGAAGCCGCAGAGAGCGGCGCGCACAATCCATGGCGATGGCTTGCCGACGTGCGCGGGCATCTGGGCGCGGCCTTCGGCGGTCTCGGCAACGTGGTTGCGCCGGCGCTTTGCCTTTCGTGTCACGATCGCACGGCCTCCCACGACGCCCTTTGTGCCGGTTGCTGGCAGCAGGTGGCATTCATCACGCCGCCGCTCTGCCATCGGTTGGGGCTCCCTCTCTCGTTCGGCGGTGATGGCATTCAGATTTCGGCAGCGGCTGCCGCAGACCCTCCGCCCTACGACCGTGCCCGCGCGGCGGCTGTGTTCGGCGGTGTCGTCCGCGAGATGATCCACGGTTTCAAGTATTCGGACCGGCACGAGGCGCGCCGCCTTCTGGCTCAGTGGATGGTGCGGGCCGGCGGCGAGCTTCTCGCGGACGCGGATGTTCTGGTGCCGGTGCCCATGACGCGCTGGCGCCTCGTGCGCCGTCAGTTCAATCAGGCTGCCCTGCTGGCACGCGAGGTTTCCCGGTCGAGCGACGTTCGCTTCGATCCCTTTGCGCTCGTGAAGACCAAGAGTACGCCCACGCAGGTCGGCTCGAGCGCGGCACAGCGGATCGCGAACGTCGCCGGCGCCTTTGCCGTGACGCCCGCGGGCCGGCGGCGCATCGCAGGGAGGAACGTTATCCTGGTCGACGACGTCATCACGACGGGTGCCACGGTTGGTGCCTGTGCGCGGGCTTTGAGAACGGCCGGCGCTCAGCGCGTCGATGTGCTCGCGGCTGCCATTGTCGCCGATCCCCGCCGCGTCGATCTCTAAGGTGCGAGCTCTGCAAACCCAGGCTCGCTGCATCGCGGTCGGCGCAACTCCTGCAAAGCACGCTGCCGCATTACATTGTGCCGACATCCCGCTGTTCCGAGAGGCCCGTATGCCCAAGGTAGTCATCTACACGAGAGACTGGTGCGGCTACTGCTCAGCGGCCCTTCGGCTGCTGCAGTCCAAGGGCGTGCCCTTCGAAGAGATCAATCTTACCGGCAAGCCGGACGAGCGCGAGGAATTGGTCGACATGGCTGGTGGACAAACGACCGTTCCCCAGATCTTCATCGATGACAGGCACATCGGCGGCTGCGACGATCTCTATGCCCTCGATGAGGCTGGTAAGCTCGACCCGCTGCTCGCCGGCTGATATCCGGAGAGTCGTCGGACGACCATCTGCAACGGGACGACCATGCTCCAGCCGATCCAATCGGAAGCCCTTTCACGCCATGCTCGCATCGCGCACGGCTTTTTCGGCCGCCAGGGCGGCGTCTCGGAGGGCATCTACGCCGCGCTCAACTGCGGGCTCGGCTTGAAGGATGCGCGCGCCGCGATCGGCGAGAACCGCCGCAGGGTGGCCGAGCACCTTGGCGTCATTTCGGACAATCTGCTCACGGCGCATCAGCATCACAGTGCCGACGCGATCGTCGTCACTGAGCCCTGGACGTTCGACACCATGCCCAAGGCCGACGCCCTGGTGACCACCACGCCTGGTATCGCCGTGGGGGCGCTCGCAGCGGATTGTGCGCCAGTCCTCTTCGCGGATGCGGAAGCGGGTGTCGTCGCGGCGGCGCACGCCGGATGGAAGGGGGCCCTCGGCGGCGTGCTCGAATCCGCCGTCGCGACCATGGAAAAGCTCGGCGCACAGCGCGCTAGCATCCAGGCCGTTCTCGGGCCCTGCATCGGCCCCGAGGCATACGAGGTCGGCCCCGAGTTCGAGGCCGTTTTCGTCGCGAAATCAGATGGCTATCGGCGATTTTTCCGTCGGCGCGAAGAAGGCGCCCGGCCCTACTTCGATCTACCCGCTTTTGTCCTGCATCGTCTCGAAGGCATGGGCCTCGGCGGAGTAGGCAGCGAGAGCCGCTGTACGTATACGAACACGGAGCATTTTTTCAGCTATCGCCGGACGACGCATAGACGCGAGCCGGACTATGGCCGCCAAATCTCCGCCATCGTCCTGCTCTAGTTTTTCCACAGTTTCCCCCTCAAGTGTCTGCTAAGTTCTGAGTCAGAAACAGGAAAGCTGGTGCCGCCATCTGGACGGTCGGGGAGCCAGCAGATACAGGATTCTCCAAAGCGTACCGAGTCGAGGGAGAAACCTCGAGGCCGCCAAGTCCGTACGACGGTCACCGGGTGTCAGCGGAATCATTATTCAAGGGGGCGTCACCGTGACCAAATCCGACGCTGAGAGGACATCACGGAGCCGGCTGCGCTCTGTCGTACCGGCCGCAATCGCTGTCATGGCTCTTGGCCTTGCCGGGTGCGAGTCGAGTGGATCATCGCTCTTCAGCAGCCTGTCGTCGTCCGGACCAGAGACTGCAACGCCTGAGCAGGCGAGGCCCGCTCAGCAGGCGACGCTGGCGCGCATCGCGCTTGCGCCGGTCATCGGCGCGCCGGATGCCGTCTCGCGGCAAATCGGCGAGCAGATCGTGCAGTCGGCCGAGCGCCAGCGCATAACACTGATCAACGATCGTGATGCCAGGGGCGACTTCACGCTGCGCGGCTACATCGTTGCGTCGAAGGATCGCTCGCAGACCAAGGTTTCGTACATCTGGGATCTCACCGATACGACCGGCAAGCGCGTGCATCGCGTAACCGGCGAGGAGCTGATGCCGGCTGGTGCCGCGAAGGATCCCTGGGTTGCCGTGACGGGAGCCGTCACGCAGTCCATTGCCGACAAGACGTCGACCCAGCTTGCCTCATGGCTTTCCGCGAACCGCCCCGCAGGCGGACCACCAATCGCCGGCCAGAGTCCGGCCTCGGACGCCGGAGCACAGCAGCCCATTGCCGCCGTGGCTCCGCCAGCCGCGCCGTCAGCGGAGCCTGCCGCAGCACGCACCACGACAGCTAGCCTGCCCTCGACGGGCGATGTCGCGGCGATCGTGCCGGCCGTCACCGGTGCGCCGGGCGATGGCAATACCGCACTTTCGAGCGCGCTGCAGCGCGAGCTCTCGCGTCAGGGCGTGACGATGGCCAACCGGCCGGGCGCGTCCTATCGCATCGAGGGCAAGGTGGCGCTCACGCAGGGACAGGCGGGCAAGCAGTCCATCCAGATCGACTGGTTGGTGCGCGATCCGCAGGGCCGTTCGCTCGGCACCGTCTCGCAGAAGAACGAGATCCCCGAGGGCTCGCTCGACAGCGCGTGGGGTAATACCGCCGACGCTGCCGCTGGCGCCGCCGCGCAGGGCATCCTCAAGCTGCTGCCACAGTCAGGTGGCAGCACACGCGGCTGATCCTCACGCTAGACTGCAACTGAATTGGAGCATCCCGGCCCGCGCGCCGGGATGTTTCTTTTTGGGCGTCTGCTCCCTCATTGCGCGCGCTTGACCGGCTCCTTCGGTCCCCATAGCGTCTCGCTCCAAGGTCGAAAACGTCTCAACATTGGGGAGGGCGCCGTGGCTCGCCAGTATCTCAAACGCGCCGCGCTGCAAGCGGGGCCGCGCGCAGCCGAAGTCGAGAATACCGTGCGTCGCATGATTGCCGACGTCGCCGAGAACCGCGACGAGGCCGTCCGCCGCTATGCGCGCGATCTCGACAAATGGACGGGCGAATTCCGCGTGCCGCAATCGCGCATCGACGAGGTGGCGCGCACCCTGCCGACGACCTTCAAGGAAGATTTCGCCTATTGCCACGCGCAGGTAACGGAATTTGCCAAGCGCCAGAAGGAAAGCCTGCACGCCTTCGAGGTCGAGCTGAAGCCCGGCGTCCTGCTCGGCCAGAAGCTCATCCCGATTTCGACTGCCGGTTGTTACATCCCTGGTGGCAAGTATCCGCTCATCTCCGCGGCGATCATGAGCGTCGGCACGGCCAAAGTGGCTGGCGTCGAGCGCATCGTTGCTGCTGCGCCGCCGCGCGGTCCGGACGGCATCTATCCGCAGACGCTCTATGCGCTCCATCATTCGGGCGCCGACGAGATCTACTGCGTCGGTGGCGTGCAGGCCATGGCCGCCATGGCCTATGGCTGCGTGGGGATGCCGCGGGTGGACATGATCACCGGCCCAGGCAATCCATACGTCGCGGAGGCCAAGCGCCAGCTCTTCGGCATGGTCGGCATCGACCTGCCTGCGGGGCCGACCGAAATCCTCGTCATCGCCGACGACACTGCCGATCCGGCGCTCGTCGCGACCGACCTTCTCGGACAGGCCGAGCACGGGCCGGACAGTCCCGCATGGTTTGTGACGCCGTCTGAGAAGATGGGGCGCGCCGTGCTCGCCGAGGTCGAACTGCAACTGAAGACACTGCCGACGCGTGAGGTCGCTTCGCGTTCGTGGGCCGACTGGGGCGAGATCGTCGTTGTCGGGAGTGACGATGAGGCGATCGCCGTCTCGGACGAGTACGCGCCCGAGCATCTGGAAATCCAGACGGGTCGCGACGACTACTATCTCGAGAAGCTGAAGAACTACGGCTCGCTGTTCATCGGCGAGGAGTCGACTGTCGCTTATGGCGACAAGGGCATCGGCACGAACCACACGCTGCCGACAGCCGGTGCCGCGCGCTACACTGGCGGCCTCTGGGTCGGCAAGTTCATCAAGACGGTCACGTATCAGCGGCTGACGCGCCGTGCTTCGCTCGAAGCCGCGCCGATCATGGCGCGCGTCTGCCACGAGGAAGGCATGCTTGCCCACGAAATCACGGCAACGGTGCGCGCGAAGCGCTTCGCGGGGGCGAACTGAACTTGTTCCCTTTCCCCGTCCTTACGGGGAGAGGGTGAGCGGCGGAAACTTGCGCTGACGTCAGCGTATGCCGCCGCCCCTCATCCCGACCTTCTCCTCATAAGAATGGGGAGAAGGAGAAGCGGAAGGAAACGCCATGGCCACGGACACGACACGTCCCGTTCTCGCGCTCGCGATGGGTGATCCGTGCGGCATCAGCCCCGAGTTGACCGGGAAAATCATCATGGACGCCGAGGTCCGCGCCGCAGCGGATCTGATCGTGATCGGAGATCGCCGCGTGCTCGCCGAAGGTGAGAGCGTCGCAGGCCTCAAATGCGATTGCCGCACGTGGACGCCGGGTACGCCCGTTGCGTTCGATGGCGCGCCGGTGTTCGTCGATCTCGGCCACCTCGACCTCGAACGCGTCACGCGTGGGACGGCCTCGCAGACGGGTGGTGCTTTCGCGCTCACCAATTTCCGCTCGGCCCTGCGTCTCGGTGCTGCCGGCGGGGCGGATGCGGTGACGTTCACGCCCTTCAACAAGTACGCCATGAAGCTCGCGGATTCATCCTACGAGGACGAGATCGCTGTCATCACGGAGGAGAGCGGTGCCGCGCGCCCGGGCCGCGAGTTCAATATCCTCGAGGGTCTCTGGAATGCGCGCGTCACCAGCCACGTACCGCTCAAGGATGTCGCGCGCTACATCACGAAGGAAGCCGTCATTAACGGGCTCGTGCTGACCGACCGCTGTATGCGCGATGCCGGGGTTGCGCGTCCGCGCATAGCGGTTGCGGGCCTCAATCCGCATGCAGGGGATGGCGGCAACTTCGGCCGCGAGGAGATCGATATCATCGAGCCGGCTGTTGCGGCTGCGAAGGCGCAGGGCATTGCCTGCGAGGGGCCGTTTCCATCGGACACCGTCTTCCTGCGTGCCAAGCGCGGCGATTTCGATGCCGTGCAGACCATGTATCACGACCAGGGGCAGATCGCGATGAAGCTCATGGGCTTCGAGAGCGGGATCACGCTCATCGGTGGCTATCCCTTCCCGGTCTGCACGCCGGCGCACGGCACGGCGTATGACATCGCCGGCAAGGGCGTTGCGAGCCTCGGCGCAACGCGCAACGCGCTCCTCATTGCTGCGCGCATGTCGAAGCCACAGCCGCTCAGTGCGGCGGAGCGGGGCGCGCGCATGAGTTCGATCGTCGCCAGAGTTGCGGCATAGAGCGTCCTTGCTCCGGCCATTTCCGTCGAATACGGAGGGCGGAAACAGGGGGCTCCAATGAAGAAGAACATTGCCGCTGCAATTGCATTGAGCATCGGATTGCCGGTTACCGCCGCGGCGGGCCCCTTCGAGGATTCGCTCGCCAAGCTCACGCCGGAGTTTCGCTCGCATCAAGTCTGCATCCTGCGCGGGCTGACGGCTATGCGGCAGGACAAGATGCTGCGGCGCGCCGACCGCATGAAGACATCCATTTTTCGCCCGGCCGTGCTCGAAGGCACGAAGCTCACCGCAAGCGGTGGCGCCGTAAGGTCGGGCGGACATTGGTACGCGCTGAACTTTTCCTGCGACCTGACGAACGATTGGATGAAGGCAACGTCCTTTGTCTATCAGGTCGGCCGCGAGATCCCGAAGGCGGACTGGGACCGCCTGGGGCTCTGGCAATAGGCGCGATCGCTACATCCTGAAGACGCCGAACTTCGTATCGGCGATCGGCTTCTCGAAGCACACGGCCAGTGCAAGGCCGAGCACGCGGCGTGTCTCCGACGGTGTGATGATGCCATCATCCCAGAGCCGCGCCGTGCCGTGATAGGGATGCCCCTCGCGCTCGTAGGCATCGAGCACGGGCTGCTTGAAGGCGTCCTCTTCCTCTTTCGACCAGCTCTTGCCCTCGGCCTCGATGTTGTCGCGGCGTACGGTCGCGAGCACGCTTGCCGCCTGCTGGCCGCCCATGACCGAGACGCGCGCATTGGGCCACGTGAAGAGAAAGCGCGGCCCGTACGCGCGTCCGCACATGGCGTAGTTGCCGGCGCCATAGCTGCCACCGATGATCAGCGTGATCTTCGGAACATCAGCATTGGCGACGGCCATGACCATCTTCGCGCCGTGGCGCGCAATGCCGCCCGCTTCCGCATCGCGGCCAACCATGAAGCCCGTAATGTTCTGGAGGAAGAGCAGCGGCGTCCGGCGCTGGCAGGCAAGCTCGATGAAGTGAGCAGCCTTCTGCGCCGTCTCGGAATAGAGAATGCCGTTGTTGGCGAGGATCGCGACCGGCTGCCCCTCGATG
>JAEYPL010000092.1 GCA_023410905.1 Pseudomonadota bacterium | reverse complement strand
GAATTGGCGCGCTCGCGGCGCGCACCAAGCCTTAAAAAGGAGGAGGGCCGGGGTGTCCCCGGTTGGGGCCAGGGGCAAAAGTCCCGTCGCGCCGAAGGTGCGAGTGGTTACCGTGTCCGATCCGGCGCTTTCGTATCCCCGGGGCCGAGCGCGCGCTGCATGATCACGCTGTCGAGCCAGCGGCCGTGCTTGTATCCGACGGAATGGATGACCCCGCAGTACGTGAAGCCGAGCGCGCGATGCAGGCCGATCGAGCCGGCATTGCCGCTATCGCCAATGACCGCGATCATCTGGCGGAAGCCGCGAGCGGTCATGATCTCGATGAGCTCTTTCAGCAGCGCCCGTCCAACACCCAGGCGGTGGGCATCGGGCGACACATAGACCGAGTTCTCGGCGCTGTTCCAGTAGGCGGGGCGCGTCCGGTAGAGGCCCGCATAGGCATAGCCCAATACCTTCGCATCCACTTCGGCGACCACATAGGGAAAGCCGCCGTCCACGACGGCGCGCATGCGCTTCGTCATCTCGGCTTCGTCCGGCGGATCGACCTCGAAGCTCGCGAACCCGTGCAAGACGGCGTGCGCATAGATGGCAGTGATGGCTGGAATGTCCGTTTCGCGGACAGGGCGCACGTTCGGGGAGGGCATCGGGCACCTGCGGTATTCCGAGCGCTGCTCGAGCTGCAGCGCTTTCGAAATCGCGTAGCGCGCCGCAGGAGCGGACGCAAGGGAGCGCCGTGCCCGTTTCTTGAGCACGCGAAGCCGACCACAAACGACGCTTTTCAGAAACGACAAGGGCCCCGTCTTGCGACGGAGCCCTTGCTCAACCTACCCGGCCAGCCGAGTGATCCCGGCCAACCGAAATACGTCATTCCCTGCTGCCGAAGAGCGCCAGCATGCCCTGGAACATGTTGATGAAGTCCAGGTAGAGGTTCAGCGCGCCCATCACGGCACCCTTGGCGAGCATCTCACCGTCGCCGGCGATCATGTAGTAGTTGTCCTTGATCTGCTGCGTGTCATAGGCGGTGAGACCCGCGAACACGAGGACGCAGATCGCGGAGATCGCGAACGCCAGCGGGGCCGAGCCCAGCCAGATGTTGACGAGCGAGGCGAGGATCAGGCCGATCACGCCCATGAACAGGAACGTGCCCCAGCCCGAGAGGTCCTTCTTCGTCGTGTAGCCGTAGAGGCTCAACGCCGCGAACATGGCCGCCGTCACGAAGAAGATCTGCGTGATCGACTGGCCGGTGTAGCGCAGGAAGATGGTCGACATCGACGCGCCCATCACCGCCGCGAAGGCCCAGAAGGCCAGCTGCGTTGCGCCTGCGCTCATCGAGTACACGCGGAAGGAAAGCAGCAGCACGAACGCAAGCGGGGCCAGAATGATCACCCACATCAGCGGCGAGGTATAAAGCGAACGACCGGCCTCGGTCAGAAGCACGCCGTTCGGCAGACGCGCCGCGGCAAGCGACGGGTCAGACGTCGTCAGCATCGAGAACATGAAGTAGGCAACGATGCCCGTCAGAACGACACCGGCGGCCATATAGTTGTAGACGCCGAGCATGTAGCTCCGCAGACCCTCATCCATTACGCCAGGCTCGGCGCGCGTCGCGACGCCAAATCGCCCGTAACGCTTGTCGAGTTCAGCCATGAGTTGTGTTTCCCTTCGATCCCTAAGCGGCCAGTTGCGTCAGCGACCGCACTACCAGTCAAATATGTGGGTAGCCGATGGCAGATTCAAGCTGGAAGCATGGCTCACATCGTTAATTCCTATTCACATCCGGAAGAATCCGGCTCGAATTCCGGGCATACCCCGATCCGGCCCCTCACTCCGAGCGCAAGTAGGGCACAGGCGGTGCCTTGAGCACCCGCCACGTGCCGAGGCCGCCAATCAGGGCGATCAGTGCCAGGGACACACCCAGCGCCTGCAGAATCGCTGTGCCTGAGAAGATGAAAGGCAGGTCCATGATCCGCGTCGTGACGAGCCAGGCGGCGAGCCCCCCGAGCAGCAGCGCAAGCGTCGCCGCGATCAATGCGAGCAGCCCATACTCCGTGGCATGCGCCGCCAGAATGCGAGCGCGGGTGGCGCCGAGGGCCTTCAGGATCACGGCAGTCTGCAGGCGTCGACGCTGTGCTGCGGCGAGGGCGCCGGCAAGGACGAGGGCGCCAGCAAGCAGGGTCACGCCGCCGGCTGCGCGAATGGCCGTGATGACGCGCCGGAAGAGCGTGTTGAAGTTGTTGATGGCATCCTTGACGCGGATAGCCGTGGTCGCCGGATAGGCCTTGCCGATGGCGCGCGCGAGGTCGGCCTCCTTCGTAAGCGGCGTTGCTTGATCGAGGCTGATGGTGGCGAGGATGTTGTGCGGCGCCGCCTGCAGCGTGTTCGGCGAGAAGACCATGACGAAGTTGATGGCGAGGCTTTCCCAGCGCACGTCGCGCAGATTGGAGATGCGGGCCGTGATGTTGCGGCCGAGCACATTCACCGTCACGTTATCGCCGACGCCGAGACCGAGGCGCCGTGCGATTTCTTCCTCGAAGGAAACGAGCGGCTCGCCGCTGTAGTCCTTGGGCCACCACTCGCCTGCAATGACGGTCGAACCTTCGGGCACCTCGTCGGAATAGCTGAGACCGCGATCACCATTGAGCACCCAGGCTGCCTCTGGCGGCGGCTTCACTTCCTCAACGGGACGATCGCCCAGCGCGACAATGCGGCCGCGCAGCATGGGCGCCTGATTGACGAGCGCGCCCGGCACTTCCTTCTCGACGAGCCCGCGGAAGGCGGTCACATCGTCGCGCTGCAGATCGAGCACGAAGAAATTCGGCGAGTTTTTCGGCACACGCCCGTCGAGTTCGTTGACTATCGAGGCATCGACGAGCGCGACGGCAACGAGCAGCGAAAGCCCCGAGCCGAGCGACAGAACCACCGCGCGCGTCAGGCCGCCTGGAGCACCGAGACTGCCGATCGCCAGAGCCAGCGACGGGCTGCGCGGGCGCGGCATCATGCGGGCGAGACGCGTGACCGCGCCACCCAGCAGCGCAAACAGAATGAGAATGCCCGACGCACCGGCACAGAAGTAGAGCGCGATGCGCTTCGAATCCGAGCTCAGCACAGCCAGTGCGAGCAACAGGATGCCTATGGCGATAGTGGCGGCAACGAAGGGCCAGGCCGGCCAGCGCCGCTCCTCGTTCACCTCGTCACGAAAGAGAACGCTCGGCCGTATCTGCTCCACGCGCCCGAGCGGCCAGACCGTGAAGAGCAGTGCCACGAGCAGGCCATAGGCGACGGCCATGCCGATCGCGAAAGGACTGAACGTCGCCTCGGCGCGGAAGGGCAGCGCATCGCCCGCGAGCCAGTCGACGACCGTCGGCACCATGAGCCCGACCGCCAAGCCGATGACGATGCCGATGGCCGTGATCGCGACGACCTGCATGAGATGCAGCGCGAAAACCATGCGCCCGGTCGCACCGAGGCTGCGGAAGGTGGCAATGACCTTGCGCCGCCGGTCGATGTAAGTGGCAACCGCATTGGCGACGCCGACACCACCGACGAGCAGGGCCGTGAGCCCGATCAGCGTGAGAAACTGGCGGACGCGTTCCAGTGTCTGCGTGACGCGCGGCGAGGGATCGCGCCGGTCGAGAATACTGAAACCTGCTTCGGGCAGGGCCTTGCGCACTTCGCCCGCCGCCGCCGTGAGACGGCCTTCGGATTGCCGCTCGGCATCGGGCAGGCGCACGGCATAGCGCCACTTCGTAAGACTGCCGACATCGGCGAGGCCGCTCGCGAGAAGCGTATCGACCGAAACCATGACGCGCGGCCCGAAGGCGAGGCGCTCGGCGATCTTGTCCGGCTCGTTGCGAATGACGGCACGAATCTCAACCTCGAGGTTGCCGAGGCGGAAACGATCACCCTGCTTGAGATCGAGACGTGCCAGCAGGATCGGATCGACGGCCGCACCGCGTCCAGCGAGCGCATCGGCTTGCGTCACGCCATCCTCGAGCACCAGCTCGCCAAACAGCGGATAGATCGCGTCGACGCCCTTGGCTTCGATGAGCATCTGGTCGTTGCCATCGAGGCGACGGGCCATCGCGCGCAGCGACCCCGTTTCGCTCACGGTGCCGAAGCGCGCGATCGCGGCGTGCTCATTGGACTCCGCGCGGCGGTTTGGGCGATCGAATGTGATGTCACCACCGAGTAACGTCGCGCCCTGGCGGACAAAGCTCGACTGCACGGCATCGGCAAGCGCACCGACGCCGGCAATGACGGCAACGCCGAGCGCAATGCATCCGACGAAGACATAGAAGCTCGCGAGCCCACCGCGCAGTTCGCGCAGTGCGAGGCCGAGGAGCGTGAATTGCGGACGGCGGGGCGGATCGACGTCGGCGCTCGAGGCGACGGTCTCGGTGCTCATGCGGGCACGGTCCCGTCGACGGTCTCGACAATGCGCCCGTCGGCCATGCGAATGACGCGGCCGCAGCGTTCGGCCAATCGCTCGTCATGCGTCACGAGAACGAGCGTCGCACCGCGCCGCCCCTGCAGGGAAAAGAGCAGCTCGACGATCTGGCGGCCGGTCTTGCCGTCGAGATTGCCGGTCGGCTCATCGGCGAGCAGAAGGCGAGGGCGCGTGACGAGAGCGCGGGCGAGGGCCACGCGCTGCTGCTCGCCCCCCGAAAGCTGAGCTGGAAAATGCGTCGTGCGATGCGCGAGACCAACCTCGCTAAGCAACTCGGTGGCGCGCTCGAAAGCGTCCGGCTCACCGCGAAACTGGAGCGGCAGGGCGACGTTCTCCTGCGCCGTCATGGTCGGCACGAGATGAAAGGACTGGAAGACGATGCCGATGCTGGCGCCGCGCGCGAGTGCCAGCGCGTCCTCACTCATGTGTGAAAAATCGTGTCCGGCAACTTTGACTTGTCCGGCCGTCGCCTGCTCGAGGCCGGCCATGATCATGAGCAGGGATGTCTTGCCCGATCCGCTGGGACCGACGATGGCGACGGATTCGCCGCTTCCGATCGAAAGGCTCAGATCGCGCAGGATGGCGACCTGGCCGGCACGGCTCGCGAGCGTGAGATCGACATTCGCCAGCTCGATGACGGGTTCAGCAGTTATGACGGACACTCCGAATTTATGGGCCGGCGGGCATAACGATGCGCCAGCAGCGGGAATTTTCCAATCGACGGTAGCAACTTGCGCTCAGATACCTATCTGACAGATTCCAGACCGGCTCCCAACGCAGGAACTCGTGATGATCCCTCGCACGCCCTCAAGGCCTGAGTTTGATCCGCATTGGGTGCAAATGGGGGCTCTCCATGTCGCCGTCAATCTCTGCATCCTGTGTCTTCTGGTGCTCGCGCATATGAGCACAGCCTCGGCTCAGGAGCGCCCCATTCGTATTGTCGCATTCGGTGACAGCCTGACGGCGGGCTATCGCCTGCCGCCGCAGAACGCATTCCCGGTGCGCCTGCAAGCCGCTTTGAAGGCCCGCGGCCACAATGTCACGGTCGCCAATGCCGGCGTCTCCGGCGATACGACGGCAGGCGGCCTCGCGCGCCTCGACTGGGCCGTCCCCGATGATGCCGATGCCGTCATCGTCGAGCTCGGTGCCAATGACGCGCTGCGCGGCCTCGATCCGGCGGCGGCTCAGAAGAACCTCGATGCCATTCTTAAGCGTATCAAGGCCAAGGGCGCGGACATTCTGCTGACGGGCATGCGGGCGCCGCGCAATTACGGGCCGGAGTATACGAG
>JAEYPL010000039.1 GCA_023410905.1 Pseudomonadota bacterium | reverse complement strand
GGCGAAGCCTTCGAGACGGCTGTCCTCCAGCTGATCGACCTGCGCCGCACATTTCATCAGGGCTCGCGCCGGATCGACGTGTTGAACGGCGCCTCGGCTATCCTTATGCCCGGCGAGGCCGTGGCTCTGGTCGGCCCCTCGGGCGCGGGCAAATCCACGCTCCTGCACATTGCGGGACTATTGGAGACGCCGGACGGCGGCCAGGTGATCGTCTCGGGGCGCGACTGCGCCCGCATGAAGGACGACGAGCGCACACGGGTCCGTCGCGCGCAGATGGGTTTCATCTACCAGTTCCACCAGCTCCTACCGGAATTCTCGGCCCTCGAGAACGTCGCCATGCCACAACTCATTCAGGGGCGCTCGAAAAGCGTGGCACACGCGCGGGCACGCGAGCTGCTGACCTCGCTCGGACTGGAGCCGCGGCTCGATCACCGGCCGGCCGAGCTCTCCGGTGGCGAGCAGCAGCGCACGGCCATTGCCCGCGCGCTCGCGAATACGCCGCGCCTCCTGCTCGCCGACGAGCCGACCGGCAACCTCGATCCGCGGACGGCTGACGTCGTGTTCGAGGAACTGATCGCGCTGATCCGGGAGAAGCGTGTCGCGGCTCTCATCGCGACCCATAACCTGGAGCTCGCCGCGCGCATGGATCGTGTCCTGCGTATGGATGGCGGCCAACTGATCGAGCTGGAACCGCAGAGCTTGGTTTGAGGTCTTCGCGCGTTCCGCGCGAGCGAGACCAGTCTCGCGCTCTGCCGGGAGGGACACCCTCCCGGACCCGCCCGCCTTTATGACTTCGTCGCGTGACGCACGACCTTCATCACGCCGCGCGCTTCGAGATCGGTGATCTCCGCAGCACTGTATCCGACCGCACCGAGCACGTCGGGACCATCGGCTCCTAGAAAGCCCACGTGATGACGGAAATCAGCGGGCGTTTCGGAAAAGTCGAAGGGGCTCGCCAATGAGCGCACAGGGCCCTCGGTTGGATGCTCGCGCGTCGTAAAGAAGCCCGTGGCGCTCAGATGTGGATCGTCGAGCACGCCTTCGAGATCGTTGACGGGCATGGCCGGGATGTCGTGAGCGTCGCAGAATGTGAGCCATTCGGCGGTTGTGCGGCCCGGCGCGAGATCATTCACGATCTGCTGCACCACGTGCTGGTTGTTCGCCCGCGCCGCAGTGGTCGCAATGCGCGGATCGGTCCGCAGGTCCTCGCGGCCGAGGCCCGTACAGAATGCATTCCAGTGCTTGTCGGTCACAATCAGAATGCAGACATAGCCGTCCTTGGATTTCGCGGGACGGCGATGCGGACTGAGCAGGCGCGGATAGCCGATCTGGCCACGCGGCGGCTCATAGGTTGCATCGTAAAGGTGCTCGGTGAGCCAGAATGATGTCATGGCTTCAAACATGGGCACTTCGACAAGCTGCCCCTTGCCCGTGCGCTGGCGGTGCACGATCGCAGCGAGAATGCCCATGGCCAGATGCAGCCCGCTCGTCTTGTCGACGATGAGGCTCGGCATGAAGCGCGGCTCGCCACCCGAAGCACGCGCTGAGAGCATCGCCGCGCCGCTCGCGCCCTGCACAAGATCGTCATAGGCGGGCTTGGCGCCATAGGGGCCGGAGCGCTTATAGCCGAGGCAGTAGGCATAGACGATCTCGGGATTAACGGCGCGGATGTCGTCATAGCCGAGACCGAGGCGCTCGACGGCCTGCGGTCGGTTGTTGTGCACGAAGACATCGGCGGTCGCGGCGAGGCGCTTGACGACTTCGACGGCTTCGGGACGCTTGAGGTCGAGACAGACGGATTTCTTGTTACGGTTCGCCGCGAGGAAGATCGGCCCCATGCCCTTGGTCGGCGGCGAGCCGGGGTTGCGCATGATGTCGCCCTCGGGCGGCTCGATCTTGACGACATCGGCGCCCATGTCGGCGAGATGCAACGTCGCGAAGGGGCCGGACACGACAGCGGTCAGGTCGAGAATACGAATGCCATCGAGCGGGCCGGGCATGGGATGTTCATCCTCGTTAGGGCGTTTGACGCGCGGTGGACAGGACACCTTCAGCGGTTGCCGCGACGCGCTTTCTCTGCGAAGCGCACGGCCTCGTCGGCAGCGCGAAAGAGCGCGCGGGCCTTATAGACACATTCCATCTGCTCGGCATCGGCATCGCTGTCCGCAACGACGCCGGCGCCAGCCTGCACGTACATGCGCCCATCTTTGACGATCGCCGTGCGCAGCACGATGCACGTATCCATGTTGCCGTCGGCGGCGAAGTAGCCGACGCAGCCGGCATAGGGGCCGCGCTTTTCCTTCTCCAACTCGTCGATGATTTCCATGGCGCGCACCTTGGGCGCACCCGACAGCGTGCCGGCGGGGAAGCCTGCCATCAGCGCGTCGATGGCATCGTGTTTGGGATCGATTTCGCCATGCACGGTCGATGAAAGATGCATGACCTGACTGTAGCGCTCGACATCGAAGCTCGACGCCACGGACACCGAACCGATCTTCGCGACGCGCCCGACATCGTTGCGCCCGAGATCGAGCAGCATGAGATGCTCGGCGCGCTCCTTGGGATCATTGACGAGTTCGCGCTCCAGCGCTGCGTCCGCTTCGGGCGTTGCGCCGCGCGGGCGCGTACCGGCAAGCGGACGGAGCGTGACGCGGCCGTCACGCACGCGCACGAGGATTTCTGGCGACGAGCCGACGAGCGCAAAATCACCGAAGTCGAGATGAAAGAGAAACGGCGAGGGGTTCGTGCGCCGGAGCGCCCGGTAGAGTGCAAAGGGCGGCAGCGTGAACGGCGCCGAGAATCGCTGCGAGACGACGATCTGGAAAGCATCGCCGGCGGCGATGTACTCCTTGCAGCGCCCGACCATGGCGCGGTACTCGGCCGGCGAGGTGTTCGACACCGGCTCGGGCGCCTCGAGCGGATCGAAACCCGCGAGCGCATGATGCGGAAGCGGCGCATCAAGACCCGCGATCACATTGGCGAGCCGATGTTGCGCGGCTTTATAGGCCTTGGCCGGATCGCCGCCCGCCTCGGGATAAACTGGCGAGACCAGCGTCATCTCGTCCTTCACGGCATCGAAGATGACCATCACGGTCGGCCGCACGAGGATGGCATCCGGCACGCCAAGCTTGTCGGGCGGCACATTGGGCAGGTGCTCGACGAGGCGCACGTTGTCATAGCCGAAGTAGCCAAACACGCCCGCCGCCATCGGCGGCAGGTTTGGCGGCGTCTCGATGCGCGAGCGCTCAAGGAGGGCGCGCAGCGATGCGAGTGTCGGCGCGGTCTCCGGCTCGAAGGCGTCGGGCATCTCGCGCGGGCTCCGATTGATCTCCGCGCGATCACCGAAGGCGCGCCAGACGGTATCGGGTTCGAGTCCGATGATCGAGTAGCGGCCGCGAACCTCACCTCCCTCGACGGACTCGAGAAGAAAGCTCAGCGGCCGGCCATCAGCGAGCTTGAGCATGGCCGAGACAGGCGTCTCGAGGTCGGCGACGAGGCGTGTCCACACCAGTTGCGGGCGGCCCTGCCGGTAGATAGCCGAAAATGCGTCGAGCGGCGGCTCGACCTCGACAAAAGAGGCAGGGGTAGGCGGCATCTAGGTTCTTTCCCCGGTGGCGGCAGGCGTGGCGACAGCCCAGCAACAGGCAGTGTCGGGGGCAACCTAGTGGCAGAACGATCCTGAGGGAAGCACTTGCACCGCGCCCGCGACAGATCAGCTGTCCGCGCGCCCTGCATAGGGCAACCGCGCGGTCCAGGGCCCGGCGAGACGATCAGTGAGACGATCAGAGATAGGTCGGAGGCGCGAGGTGATACCAGCCGAAGATGAAGCTCAGGAGCGCCAGCGGCAGGGCGACACAGGTGAGCGCAAGGGCACGCCGGCCGAATTTCAGAGCTGTCCAGGCGCCGGCAATACCCGCCGCCGGCATGAGCCAGAGCATGACGAATGGATACTCGAAAAGATCTTCGAAGGTCGTGCCGCGACGAACGGGCATCCAGGTTGCCCAGGCAATCGGCTCGACGATGTAGAGCGAGATAGCCGTCCATGCAAAGAGGACGGTCATCGCGACAACGGCATTCGCCAGCATCAGAGAGGTCATGAACCCTGATGCCGGGATGGGTGCGCGGGCTTCATCACCGTAGTATGAAATCGTCACGAGCGGCCTCGATGTCGATCGTCGAAAACGTGAACGGCCACGCTGCCACTTCGGCAGATCGGCATACTAACTGTGCACGGTAAATGGAAAGTTACGACGCGGGTCGGCACTTTCCCTGCCCTCCGACGCGGTGAACGGAGACTTGAGAGGCCCTATGCGGATCGCGACCTGGAATATCAATGGCGTCAAAGCCCGCCTGGACGGCCTGCTCACCTGGCTCCGCGAGACCGAGCCCGATGTCGCCTGCCTGCAGGAAATCAAGAGCGTCACCGAAGGCTTCCCCGCCGACCGTATCGCCGATGCCGGCTATCAGTGCGTCGTCCACGGCCAGAAGGGCTTCAACGGCGTTGCAATACTCTCCAAGCTCCCACTTGAAGACGTCGTCACCGGCTTTCCCGGCGAGCCCGAGACGGGACAATCGCGCTACATCGAGGCGCTCGTGACCGGGGACGCCGGCATCTGCCGGGTGGGCTGCCTGTATCTCCCCAACGGCAATCCCATCGGGACGGAGAAGTTCACCTACAAGCTCGCGTGGATGTCGGCGTTCGAATCCTACGTGCGTGGGCGCCTGGCACTCGAGGAGCCAATGGTGCTGGCCGGCGACTACAACGTGATCCCGACCCCCGCTGATGCCCGCCGGCCTGAAGCCTGGACGGGAGACGCACTCTTTCAACCGGAAACGCGCGCCGCCTTCCGCCGCCTCATCGGACTAGGTCTCACGGATAGTGTGCGCGCCTGCCATCCGGGCGCGGGCGTCTATACCTTCTGGGACTACCAGGCCGGCTCTTGGCAGAAAGACGATGGCATCCGCATTGATCATCTTCTGCTTTCGCCGCAAGCCGCCGATCGCTTGAGCGCCGCCGGTGTCGACCGCTTCACGCGCGGCTGGGAAAAGCCGTCGGATCATGTGCCGGCATGGGTGGAGCTCGCCGCCTGAGGCGCGCGCTCAGTGGCGCCCAGGGGCGCCGACATCGCGGACGCTGTTCTGGTCGATGCGAGGCTTGGCCGGACTTGCGGTCAGCGTACCGTCCTGCTGAATTTGCAGAGTGCCTGGCCCGCGCAGCTCATCGAGAAGCTGAATAGGCTTGCCGTCTCCGCACGTGCGCGTCGGCACGATCTCGGCGCGGCTTTCCTCCGGCTGGCGGAAGGCGCGGCCAAAGTCGAAGAACTGCGCCCAGCGCTTGACCAGCGGGCGTGCTTCCCTGCGGCCCGGCTCGTTCATGCCGCAGTAGATATTCTGGTAGATGTCGTCAATCCACAGCTGGTCGTTCGGTGACGCGCCCCGCACAGCCAGTTCGGCGAGCGCCAGCGCGCGTGCCTCATCTTTCTCGACGGCCTGCCCACGCCAGTACTGATTGGCGAGGAACGCTTGCGCGCCCGCATGGCCTCCCTGAACAAGCGTGGAAAGAAAATGCAACGCGAGCCCGTCGTCCTTGCGGCCGCCCTCGCCACTGATCAGCATCTTCGCGAGTTCGAATTGCGCATCGCGATTGCCGAAGAATTTGGCCGCGTGCTCGATATAGCGAAGCGCCATGGACGGATTAGGCGCCATGTTCAGCTCGGGCACGCCCCGGTTCAGATACTCGCCGAACGACAGCAGCGCCTTGGAGACATACGGGGCGCGCGGGTCGTCATCAGGATCGACATTGACGTTGCTGACGACGATCTGGCGCAGCAGCCTGAATGCTTCGGCGTGATCGGTATGCGGCCCCGAATTGTCGGAGAGGATGGCCGCGAGCATGTACTGGGCAATGAACTCGCCCTGGTTCGCAGCATATCGCAAAGCCGGAATGGCAAACTCAACATAGCCGCCGCGATAGGCGTTGATGCCTTGCTCGAGCGCCGCCGCGGGATTGACGAACGTTACGGCCGGATCTCTCGCGTCCGCTGGAACAGCAGACGGTGGCGCCACGAGCACGGCAAGCCCAAGCGCAATGGCGCCTGCCCATGTCCGCATCCGACAAGACGTCAGCTCGAGAGACAACTTCGTCCTTTCCGCCAGCACGGACCACACCGTGTGGGCGATCAAATCCGGAAGCTCACGCCACCAAGGCCGCTCTCAACATCACTGCGAGCGCCTTCATTCTGAGCACTTAATTGGAGCCGCAACCTGAAGGGCCGCTCGCTCGAACCTCATGTCCCGACATGATCCTGCACATGCTCTGGATCCTGCATTTCCGTGCGGGGCCGAGATGACCGTGTCGGCACTTTGTGGCTCTAAAGTGGCGCATCGAGGCCATATCGTTGCGCGTCGGCAACACATGGTTAACGATTCTAGAACTAATTGGATTCGAGGAGTTTTTGAGGGCAACAATGGGGCATGAAAACACTCGCTCTGTACATCGCTGCCGCAATTGCCGAGATCGCCGGCTGCTTTGCCCTCTGGGCTGTGACGCGCCTCGGCGCCTCGGCGTGGTGGCTCGCTCCCGGCGTGCTCGCGCTGGTCTTGTTCGGGTGGCTCCTGACGCGGGTCGATGTCGACTTCGCCGGACGTGCCTATGCCGTGTACGGCGGCATCTATATCGCGGCATCGCTTATGTGGTTGTGGACCGCCGAGGGTCGTGTGCCCGACCGCTGGGATCTCATCGGCGCTGCTGTCGCCGTGACGGGTGCAATGATCATTCTTTACATGCCGCGCTCAGCATAAATTCTGTACTGTCGAGAAAAAGAACTCCCATCCCGCCTCAACGGCAGGCAATGGTGCCAGATTAACCGGCGCCGACGCAGCGTTGCCTCTTCGACAATCTTCCGTCATACTTCCGACACGGTAGAGGAACTGGACGGCGATCCGTTCGCTGGCCGATCCGGTTCAACAGTGGTGCAGGGAGTAGCCATGGCTGAAGCCAGGCAACAGGCCCGTCGTCCTCACGGCGCGGCCGGTGCGATTGTTCTGAATGGGGTGCACAAGTGGTACGGTGAGTTTCATGTCCTGCGCGACATCAATCTCACTGTCCGAGAAGGCGAGAAGATCGTCATCTGCGGCCCCTCTGGCTCCGGCAAATCCACGCTGATCCGCTGCATCAATCGGCTTGAAGAGCATCAGCAGGGCCAGATCGTCGTCGACGGAATCGAACTGACGAACGATCTCAGGAACATCGACAAGATCCGCGCCGAAGTCGGCATGGTCTTTCAGTCCTTCAATCTCTTCCCGCATCTCACCATCCTCGACAACCTGTGCCTCGCGCCCGTCTGGGTGAAGAAGAAATCCCGCGCAGACGCCGAGAAGACGGCGCGCATGTATCTCGAGCGCGTGAAGATTCCCGAGCAGGCGCTCAAGTATCCGGGCCAGCTCTCGGGCGGCCAGCAGCAGCGTGTCGCTATCGCCCGCGCGCTTTGCATGAACCCCAATATCATGCTCTTCGACGAGCCGACGTCAGCCCTCGATCCCGAGATGATCAAGGAAGTGCTCGACGTCATGATCGAGCTCGCGAACTCGGGCATGACCATGATGTGCGTGACGCACGAAATGGCCTTTGCGCGGTCCGTGGCCGACCGCGTGATCTTCATGGATCGCGGCGAGATCGTCGAAATGGCGCCGCCCGAGGAATTCTTCGCCAATCCCAGGTCCGATCGTACGAAGCACTTCCTCAGCCAGATCCTCAATCACTGATGCGGCTCGGCTGCATCGTGCAACGCCGGCGTCCAACTCAAGGCTAGGCGCTAGGCAGAACAGAAGCCGTTACCAGTAGTATGGAAAAGGGAAACTTCATGAAACGAGCGACCAAGCTGATCGCAACGGCCGCCGCTGTTGCACTCACCACTGCCGGTGTGGCTAGCGCCCAGACCCTCGACAAGGTCAAGAAGCAAGGCACGCTCTCGTGCGGCGTGAACGTCGGCCTCGCCGGCTTCTCGGCTCCCGATGACAAAGGCAACTGGACCGGCCTCGACGTCGATTTCTGCCGCGCCGTCGCTGCGGCCGTGCTCGGCGATGCAACGAAGGTGCGTTTCGTGCCGACGACTGCCAAGGAGCGCTTCACGGCGCTGCAGTCTGGCGAGATCGACGTGCTCAGCCGCAACACCACCTGGACATTGGGCCGCGACAGCTCGCTCGGCCTCAGCTTCGTCGGCGTCAACTACTACGACGGCCAGGGCCTGATGGTGAAGAAGTCGCTCGGTGTGAAGAGCGGGCTGGAGCTCAGCGGCGCCACCGTGTGCGTGCAGACCGGCACGACGACCGAGCTCAACCTCGCCGACTTCTTCCGCGTGAACAAGCTCGAGTACAAGCCCGTCGTGTTCGAGAAGGCCGACGAGACGCTGACCGCCTATCAGGCCGGCCGCTGCGACGTGTACACGACTGATGCCTCGGGCCTCTATGCCCAGCGCCTCCAGCTTCAGCAGCCCGATGAGCATATCGTGCTCCCCGAGATCATCTCCAAGGAGCCCCTCGGCCCCTCCGTGCGCCAGGGCGACAGCCAGTGGTTCACGATCGTGAAGTGGGTGCACTTCGCCATGCTGAACGCCGAGGAGGCGGGCATCACGAAGGCTAACGTCGACGAGATGGGGAACTCGACCAACCCGGACATCCGCCGCATCCTCGGCAAGGAAGGTGAGTTCGGCAAGGGCATCGGCCTCGGTGCCGACTGGGCCTACCAGATCATCAAGCAGGTCGGAAACTACGGCGAGGTCTTCGAGAAGAACGTAGGCTCCGGCTCGCGCATCAACATCGCCCGCGGCCAGAACAACCTCT
>JAEYPL010000014.1 GCA_023410905.1 Pseudomonadota bacterium | reverse complement strand
CGGCCGGGATGCTATCGAAGCCCGGCCGTGCGCGAAGCTGCTCGGGACGGAATTTCTTGCCGCACCATGAGCCGAGAACGATATCGGGCGCTGCGGCAACGACCGCATCGGCAGTGATGATGCGATCGCGGGCGGATTTGCGTTCCGCGAGATCGCCGAAGATGTCGATACCGCCGGCAATGGTGATCAATTCCGAAACCCAGCCGATGCCGCTGATCATCGGCTCGTTCCATTCCTCGAAGTAGACCTTTGGCCGGCGCGGCAGTGTGGCCGCATCGCGCCGGACCGCATCCAGGCGCGCCTGAAGCTCCGCTGCAAGTGCTTCGCCCTTGGCGCTTACGCCGACCATGGCGGCGAGCAGGCGGATCATGTTGAGGATGCCGGCAACCGTGCGGTGGTTGAAGGCATGGACCGCGACACCCTCACGGATCAGGCTGGCGACGATATCGGCCTGGAGATCCGAGAAGGTGAGAACGAGATCGGGTTTCAGCGCCAGGATCTTCGGGATGTCTGCGCTGATGAAAGCGGAGACACGCGGCTTCTCCTTGCGCACGCGTGCGGGGCGGACGGCATAACCTGAGACGCCGACGATGCGCGCGTCCTCGCCGAGCATATAAAGGGTCTCCACGGTCTCCTCGGTAAGGCAGACAATGCGCTCGGGGGGAAACGACATCGCGCGCTCCGGCTATTGATACTTCTCCGCCCGGCGGGTGAAGTCGGCGTAACCGAGGCGCGCCTCGAAGTTGTGCTCGCTCTCCAGATGCTTTGGGCCGAACGCCTCGGGATTGCGCGCTTTCGCGAGGGTGAGGCTCTGCTGCAGCGCCTTGGTTGCGGCCTTGAGGCAGAAGCCGTAGTCGATGACGAGATCTGCGGCGCCGTCCCAGTCGGCGGGATCGGGCACGCTCGGCAGATTGATCGTGATGATTTTCGTGCGGACGTGCGCGCGGATGCGGCGCAGCATGTCGGGTGAGGCGCCGGTGGGAAAAAGATAATCGACGCCGACTTCCTCGAATGCCTTTAGCCGAACGATAGCCTCGTCGAGGTTCTTGGTGGCCCAAACGGCGTCCGTGCGCGCGATGATCGCGAGATCCTTCGAACGTCGCGCGTCAAGGGCTGCGCGCAGCTTGTGCTTCATCGCATCGAGCGGGATCAGTGTCTGTGGCAACGTCGTGTGCTTGCCGCCGGCATGATCCTCGATGTGAATGGCCGCGACGCCTGCGCGTTCGAAGGCATCGATGGTGCGCCACATGTTGGCAGGTTCAAAGAAGCCACCTTCGGCGTCGGCGACGACGGGCACATTTACGGCATCGACGACAGCCTTCGTGTGTCGAACGATTTCATCGAGTGTGAGCGCCCCCACATCGGGTAGGCCGTAGCCCGCCGCTGCGGCCGCGTAACTCCCGACATAGACCACGCCGAAACCCGCAGCCTCGACGAGCTTCGCGCTCAGAGGATCATAGGCGCCGGGAAGGACGAGCGCGCGTGGGCCGGCCAAGGCCGCAGAAAGTGCAGCAGCAGTGCGGGCGGCTTTCATTCGTCGAAATTCTCCTCAATGCCAGGTCTTATCCTGCATTGAGCATCTCGACGTGCCGCCCGCAAGCCGATGCGAGTGCGGAGCACCAGAACGATCGATGCGCTTCCGCGTACCGGTCAGTAGTCAGGGCACACCCAGCCGTCATATCGATTGCTGTAGTAGCAGTCCCACCAGCCGGGGTCGTAACCCCAGATGAACACGCCACCGACCCAGTGACCACCACGATGGTTGTGGCCGTGACCACCATGCGCGGTTCCCCGGGCGAAATGAGTGGTCCCGCCGCCCGCCATATGACCGCGGCCGCCGGAACTGCCACCGCTCATATGCCCGAAGCCGCCGCCACCCATATGCATACCACCGCCCATGTGACCACCGCCGCCGCCCATATGCCCGCCACCACCACCACGCACGAGCGTGATGTTCGAGTCGACGCTCGAGATGGGGTTCGATGGTGCCGGTGCCGCCTGCGCCGCCGTTACAGCCAGCGCCGCGAGGGATGCTGCGCCCAAGATAGATATTCGATGCGACATGTCAGCTTTCCTTTCCTGCTGAAGAGCAGGTCGCGCCGACCGTTTGCGAGGTGTCCGAAGGTTTGTAGAGCGATCGGGCAGATCTAACAGCGTCCGCGCGGTGTGAGCTCTCTCTGCCCTTGAGATGGCGAGCGCGCCTCGCGGCGTCCATGCGACCAACGGTGCCTCACGCAGGATTGATCGCGCGGACAGTGGTCAGCTTGCCAATTGAACTTCAAGCCGCCGATAGGGCGTTTTCGGCACTTTGCGCTCAGTCGAGTGTGAACGCCTCATTGATCGCGCTTTGGATGCCACCACCCATTACCGGGCCGCCGCCGGCGACGTAGATGGTATCGTCGATGGCAACCGCACCGAGGCCGTGACGCGGCGTCATCATGGGCGCGTAAGCCTCCCAGGTGTCCGAGGCAATGTCGTAGGCCTCGTTCTGACCGTAGACGCGGTCTGTGCCTTCGCCGCCCATGCAGAAGATCTTGCCTCGCACCAGCACCGCACCATGGCCCGAGCGCGCTGTCGGAAACGGACGTCGGGTCTCCCATTTGTCGGCCTTCGGATCGTACGCATGGTGGAGGTTGGAGTTGGTGTGGAAGCTGTCGACGCGCCCACCGATCAAATGAATGAGGCCGTTGGCCGTGACGATGCCCGTGTGATCGCGACCGAGCGGCATGGGGCGGCGCGGCTCCCACTTGTCGGCCTTGGCATCGTAGGCATAGTGCCAATCGACAGACTTTTTTTCAGCGAACGTGTCGCCGATGGCGCCGCCGATGATGTGCAAGGTGCCGTTGTCGTTCGTGGTGCCCATGGCACCGCAGGGACGTGGCAGGGAAGCGATTTTGCGCCACTGCGTCGCGCCTGGATCGAGCACGAAGCACTGGTCGTGCGGTCTGCGGTTCTGCTCGACGAAGCCGCCGAGCGCATAGAGCCGGCCCTCGACGACGCAGACGCCCACGTGGTTCGCACCGAGCGGCAGGGGCGGGCCTTCGAGCCATTTGTCCGACTTAGGGTCGTACATGTGATGGTAATTGCGGTCGACGCGTTGCTCGCCGTAGCCGCCGAGCAGGTGCATCCGACCCTCCCGGACGGTCGCCCAGGCCATCTCGCTGCGCGGTATGGGCAGCGGCGCCCTGGGCATCCATTTACCGGGATTGGCGGCTTTGCGGGCGGGGCTGTCGGTGACGTGCTGGGTCGCCGTCTCGGGCGGTAGGCCGAGGCGCCCGGGCTGCTTCAAGCTCTCGTACATGCCGCCATGGTGTTCGTGACCGGGGGCCTGGGCGAGGGCGGAACCCGCGATGGCGGTGCCGGCTAGGCCGGCGAGGACGGTGCGGCGATCGATCGGCTTCGGTCCGGGGCGCATTCGCTTCTCCCATGATGGCGCTCAGCCGGTGGCCATGGCGCTTTCTATGGGATATGTCCCACGCAGATCCGACAAAGGGAAGGCATGGCTTACAGCCCGTACCGCTTCTGCGTTGCCCCACAGATGGACTGGACGGACCGACATTGCCGGTACTTCCACCGTCTGCTGTCGAAGCGCGCGCGGCTCTACTCCGAGATGGTGACGGTGCCAGCGGTCATCCACGGTAAGCGGGAGCAGCTTCTCAGTTTCGATCCCACCGAACATTCCGTGGTGCTGCAACTCGGCGGCTCCGATCCGGCCGGGCTCGCAAAGGCCGCGCGGATCGGCGAGGACTGGGGCTACGACGAGATCAATCTGAATGTGGG
>JAEYPL010000267.1 GCA_023410905.1 Pseudomonadota bacterium | reverse complement strand
GGCTACCGATACAAAGAAGCCGCGCCTCGATAGTTGGGCATCCTCCGTCAAGCCCGATGCGAAGAAGAAACAGGCCTCAGCCGAGGCGACGAAGCCCGAGGCAGACAAGGATCGCGGTGCGCCGGCCGGTCATCTGCAGCCGCAGCTGCATGCGAGCAACGGCGGGGTCACCACGTGCTTCGACACCCTCGCACGGGCGACGAGTCAGGCCGTGGACGGGGAGCATCACGCGTTCTCATTCTGGGATTCCAAGAAGCCGAACGAAAGCACGTTCCGCTCGATCGTTTCGCTGCGCTATCCCCACGCGATGGCGCCACGCGGTGCGTCGATCATCATCAACAGCCCGGTCGGCGGCGCCTGCGATGCGACGACACTGCAAGTCATGCCGACGCAGCGTTCGTGCAGCGCCATTCAGGGCGATCTCATGAAGACGGGAAAAGCCGTCGCCAATCTCGCGGGGCTCGCGCTCATCCAGGTTCCGCAGGAGCTGAGCTATATGCTGCTACCGACGGCCGGAGACGGCTGCGCAATCGTCGCGATCCGCGTGATCCGCGCGCAGTAGCTCTGTCGATGGCGTCGCCGCGGGCATAGCATCACGGAAGGACAGCACCCCTCCCAGCAGCCCGCGGCACTTAAAGAGAAACCTCAGCTGTTCGGGCCGCGATCCATCGAGACCGGCTGCCAGCGACGCAGCCCGCTCGTCGGCAGCACCGTCGGATTGACGCACGACATGGGCCAGCGCCCCGTGAGCACCAGCGCCAGTTCCTGCCCGACACGGCGCTTGCGTGCCGGATCGAAGCGCGCTGATGCCGAGGCATTATGCGGCGCGAGAATGACGTTGTTCATCTTGAGCAGCGGATTGTCCGGCTTCGGCGGCTCGATCTCGAACACGTCGAGGCCGGCGCCTGCGATCCAGCCTTCCTGCAACGCCTTGATTAGACCGCTCTCGACGACCGTTGGCCCACGGCCCGTATTGATGAAGATCGCGGTCTTCTTCATCTGCTTGAAATGCTGCTCCTTGAGGAAGCCTACGGCCTCGGGCGTGGCCGGCAGATGCATCGAAACGAAGTCGGACTTCGCGAGCAGCTCGGAAAGGCTTGCCGGCTGGACACCGTGCGATGAGATCGACAGCTCGTCGAGGAACGGATCGTGCGCCATCAGGTGCAGGCCGAAAGCCTTTGCGCGCGCAGCGGTGGCGCGAGCGACGCGGCCGAAGGCGATAAAGCCGAGCGTCTGTCCCTGGAGGCGCGGAATCTGCAGCAGTTGCGGGCGGCCTTCGGACCAGCGGCCTTCGCGCACCATGCGATCCTGCTCCAGCGCCCGGCGATGGGCGGCGAGCAGCAGCATCATGGCGTGATCGGCCACTTCCTCGATGAAGGTGTCGGGGCAGTTCGTGACCGGGATGCCCTTCTCGGTCGCCGCGGCCACATCGACGTAGTCCACGCCGACCGTGCCGAGCGCGATGTGCTTGCATTTGTCCAGCGCCATGATCATCGGGCGCGTGAACTTCATGGCTTTGGCATAGACCGCATCGACGCCCTTGGCGGCGGCAATGAAGCCTTCTTCCGTCGCCGGACACTCGATGATCTCGGCGTCGAGGCCTTGGAGCGCCTCCATCTCGTAGTCATAGCCGCCACCCGCGACCGTGAAGGAGGCGCCGGCAGGCGTGAGGATCTTGAGTTTGGGCATTTCGTGCTCCCAGAAGGCGCCGTTTGAGGATCGGCAGCATGGATTGTTCTGACGGCGGAACCTGCCACGTCCGGCGCGGCCAAGGCAACGGGTGGCTGTGCAGCGCACGCCTGCATTACCAGGGGCGCGTGACGGTCCCCTGCTGACAAGCGCCACCAAGCCATTAGTGTAGGACGCACAACGACTGCGCCCACCAATCGGCGCGGCAAGGCAGAGGAGGAAGCACGATGAAAGGTGCCGTTTTCGCAGGTGACCGCAAAGTCGAGTTTCGTGATTTCCCGGATCCGTCGCCAGGGCCGGGCGAGGTTGTGCTGGAGATGAAGGCCTCCGGGATGTGCGGCAGCGACCTGAAGTTCTATCGGGCGGCGCCGGGCGAGGCGGCGAAACTGCTCGGCCTCGGCAATACGGGCGCCGTCATCGCCGGTCATGAACCGTGCGGCGTGGTCGCAGCGGTCGGCAAGAGCGTGAGCGAGAAGGAAGCGCGCGTCGGCCAGCGCGTCATGGTCCATCACTATCGCGGCTGCGGCGTGTGTCCGCATTGTTCGACGGGTTGGATGCAGCTCTGCGATGAGGGTGTCGCCGAGGTTTATGGCGCCACAGGGCACGGCGGTCACGCGCCGTACATGAAGGTGCCGGCGCGGACGCTGGTGACGCTTCCCGATGAGCTTTCCTTCGAGACCGGAGCCGCCATTTCGTGCGGCACCGGGACAGCTTGGGGCGCCATCAAGCGCCTGGAGCTCACGGGCGACCAGACCATTGCCATCTTCGGCCAGGGTCCGGTCGGCCTCTCGGGCACGCAGCTCGCAGCGGCCATGGGCGCACGCGTCATTGCGCTCGATGTCAGCGATGAGCGGCTTGCTCGCGCCAAGGAGCTCGGTGCGGACGCGACGATAAATCCAACGAAGACGAACGATATCGTCGGCGCCATCAAGCAACTCACGCACGGCCTCGGCGCCCACGCGACGCTCGACGCCTCGTCCTCGTCGGAAGCACGGCGGCAGGCCGTGCGGAGCGTGCGCACGTGGGGCAAGGCCTGCTTCGTCGGCGAGGGTGGCCAAGTCACGCTCGACGTCAGCCCCGATATGCTGCGCCGGCAGGTAACGCTGATTGGCTCATGGACCTTCTCGACGGTCGGTCAGGCCGAATGCGCGACATTCATCGCGGATCGCAAGATCAAGGTCGATGATCTCTTTACGCACCGCTGGAAGCTGGAGCAGGCCGACGACGCCTACAAGCTCTTCGACAAGCAGACCAGCGGCAAGGGCGTGATCTTGATGTAGCTGCTGGAGCGAAGGAGACGGGGAAGTATGTGGCGCGAGATCGAGCCTTCGGAAGTGCGTGATGTCTCAGTCGATGGCTATCGCGTTCGTACTTACAGCTTCGGCTCTGGCGACAACGTGGTCTTCTGCCTGAATGGCGGACCGGGCCTTCCGTGCGACTATCTGCGGGAGGCTCATTCCTGCCTGATCGACAAGGGCTATCGCGTTGTCACCTTCGACCAGCTCGGCACGGGCAAATCCGACCGGCCGATTGACACGGCACTCTGGACGATCGGACGATATGTCGAGGAAACCGAGACCGTGCGCAAGGCGCTCGGTCTCGGCAAGGTGCATCTGCTCGGCCATTCTTGGGGCGGCTGGCTCGCAATCGACTATGCGCTCACTTATCCCGAGAACCTCAAGACGCTGATCCTCGAAGATACGGTCGCGGATATGCCGCATCTCGCGAGTGAGCTGGAGCGTTTGCGCGCCGCGCTCGGGCCCGAGACGGTCGCCATGATGCAGAAACACGAGGCGGCTGGCACCTACGATCATCCAGAATATCAGGCGGCGGTGACGATCTTGAACTACCGCCACGTTTGTCGCTTGCCCGAGTGGCCCGCCCCGATCAAGCGCTCGCTCGATGACTGGAACATGAGCCCGTACATGACTATGCAGGGGCCGAACGAGTTCCTCTATATCGGCAATCTCAAGGACTGGAACCGCGTGCCGGATCTGCCGCGCATCAAGGTGCCGGTGCTGATTACGGTGGGCGCCCACGACGAGCTGACGCCGGCTTGCGCGCTGCGTATGAAACTCGCGCTGCCGGATGCCGAGATCAAGGTCTTCCCCAATTCCAGCCATATGCCCTTCTACGAGGAGCCGGCTGCGTATTATCCCGCGCTCCTCGATTTCCTGGCCCGGCGCGACGCGGGGACCTGAGCGGCAGATTGGTCGCCTTGCCGGGGATGGAGGCGGCCCCTACTGTGGCCCCGGCCGCCTCATGCAGGCATTGAAGACAACGATTACCCACGACAGGAACGCAGTATCATGGCGCAAGAGTTTACCCATTTCATCGGCGGCAAGAAGGTCAAAGGTACCAGCGGCCGCTTCGGCAATGTGTTCTGGCCGATGACGGGCGAGGTTGCCGCCCGCGTGCCGCTCGCGTCCGTGGCCGAGGTTGATGCCGCTGTGCAGAACGCGCGCGCCGCGCAGCCGGCATGGGCGGCCGTCAATCCGCAGCGCCGCGCCCGCGTGCTCGCGAAGTTCGTCGATCTCCTCAATCGCGACATGGACAAGCTCGCCGATGTGCTTGCGCGGGAGCACGGCAAGACGGTGCCGGATGCCAAGGGCGACATTCAGCGCGGTCTCGAGGTGTGCGAGTTCGCGACCGGCATCCCGCACCTCATCAAAGGCGAGTACACGGACGGTGCCGGCCCTGGCATCGACATCTATTCGATCCGTCAGCCGCTCGGTGTCGTGGCCGGCATCACGCCGTTCAACTTCCCGGCCATGATCCCCATGTGGAAGTTCGCGCCGGCCATCGCGTGCGGCAACGCCTTCATTCTCAAGCCGTCGGAGCGCGATCCGGGCGTGCCGCTCATGCTGGCCGAGCTGATGATGGAAGCAGGGCTACCTGCCGGCATCCTCAATGTCGTCAATGGTGACAAGGAAGCGGTGGACGCGATCCTCGACCACCCGCAGATCGAGGGTGTTGGCTTCGTCGGATCGACGCCGATCGCAGCGTACGTTTATGCGCGCGGCACGGCGTCAGGAAAGCGCGTGCAGTGCTTTGGCGGCGCCAAGAACCACATGCTCATCATGCCGGATGCCGATCTCGATCAGGCTGTTGATGCGCTGATCGGTGCGGGGTACGGCTCGGCCGGCGAGCGCTGCATGGCGGTGTCGGTCGCGGTGCCGGTCGGCAAGCAGACGGCCGATGCGCTCATGGAGAAGCTCATTCCGCGCGTCGAGAACCTCAAGATCGGGCCATCGACCTCGCAGGAAGCGGACTTCGGCCCCGTCGTCACGGCGGCGCATCTCCAGAAGGTCAAGGACTACGTCGATATCGGCATCAAGGAAGGCGCGAAGCTGCGCGTCGATGGCCGGAACTTCAAGCTGCAGGGCTATGAGGGCGGCTTCTACATGGGCGGCTGCCTCTTCGACGACGTCACGCGCGACATGCGCATCTACAAGGAAGAGATCTTCGGACCGGTGCTGTCAGTCGTGCGCGCCAAGGACTACGGTGAAGCACTATCGCTCGCCATGGATCACGAGATGGGCAACGGCGCCGCGATCTTCACGCGCGACGGCGACACGGCGCGCGATTTCGCTTCGAAGATTAATATCGGCATGGTCGGCATCAACGTGCCGATCCCCGTGCCGCTCGCCTACTACACGTTCGGCGGCTGGAAGAAGAGCGCGTTCGGCGACCTCAACCAGCATGGACCGGATTCGATCCGCTTCTACACGCGCACGAAGACGGTCACGCAGCGCTGGCCGTCGGGCGTCAAGGAAGGCGCGGAGTTCTCCATACCCGTCATGAAGTAGACAGGCACGAGCTGCAATAGAGGACCACGCTCCGGACAACAGGAGCGGGCCCAAAAAGGAAACGCCCGAATGTCCTCGCGTCTCACGCTGTACGGCAGCTTCACTTCGAGCTCCAGCTACAAGCCGATGCTCTTTCTGTCGCTTGCGCGGCTGCCGTTCTCCTTCCGCACGGTCAATCTCAAGAAGGGCGTGCAGAGCGAGCCTGCGCACCTTGCCCGCAATCGCTACGGCAAGGTGCCGGTGCTCGAACACAACGGGCTGACGATCGTCAATTCGAACATCATCCTCGATTACCTCGCGCGCACGACGGGCCATTTCGCAGGCGCGACAGAGCAGGATCAGTGGACGGCGCGCGAGTGGTGCGCGTGGGAAGCCGATGCGATCAGCAATGTCGCGAAAGTGCGCCATTACAGTCGCTTTCGCGAGGTGCATCCCGAGGTGATGGCCTACTTCCGTCCCGAGGCGGAGAACGCGCTCAACTTCGTGGACAAGTCCGTGAAGGGGCGTCAGTGGCTCGTCGGCGAGACGTGCACGATCGCGGATATCGCCTGTTGGGGACGCATGGTGTTCATGGCCGAGGGTGGCCTCGACATCAATCGCTGGCCGAACCTGCTCGCGTGGTCCGAGCGGCTCAAGGCCATGCCGGGCTTCGCGCTCCCCTATGATCTCATCCCGAAGAAGGATCAGGAATTCGATCCGGCCTGATCGGGCTCCGCTCTCAGTTGAGGAAATACATGACCCGCATTCCCTTCCCCGACCTCGAAAAGTCGCCGCCGGAAGTCCGCGAGATGTTGGCGCGCTTGCCCGGGCCCGTTGGCATCTTCAACATGATCGCGCACGCCGAGACGGCGCTGAAGCCGCTCATGAAGCTCGGCGGTACGTTTCTCGGGAAGCTGCAACTCGATCCGCTGCTGCGCGAGCTGGTGATCTGCCACGCAGTAAATCTCGAAGGCGGCGAGTACGAGTGGGTGCAGCATGTGCCGGTCGTTCTGGCACTTGGCGGCACGCAAGAGCAGGTCGATGCCCTGCAGTTGGGCGACGATCAGGCGGCCTGTTTCAGTGATGCGCAGAAGGCGGCGCTGCGCTTCACGCGCGAGGTCGTCGTGGATGTCGGGGCGTCCGAGGCATCATTGATTGCGGCGCACCAGTATCTTTCCGAGCGCGAGATCGTCGAGCTGATCCTGGTGGCCGGTTTCTACATCATGCTCGCGCGCCTTACCGAGACGCTCGATATCCCGAACGATCCGCCGATCGGCGACAAGCTGGTCAGCCAGATCGAGGCACGGGTTGCTGCAAAGAAGAAGTGAGAGGTAGCGGGATGAAGCGCGCGGTCTATGTCAACTGCGATGGCCTCTGCACGGATTGGATCAGCGAGGAGCGCACGCCCGCGCTGGCGGCGCTCTCGGCGCGCAGTCTGCGTTGCGCCGAACACCGCTCCATCTTTCCATCCGTGACGCGCGCGTCGTCGGCGGCTGTTGGCTCGGGCTGCCGGCCGATCAGGCATGGCCTGCATGGCAATCGCATGGGGCTCATCGAGGACGGCCGCATTGTCGTGCGCGATGCAGGACCGCCGGACTTTCGCGGCCACATGCGCAAGGCACTCGGTCGCACGTTGCGCGTGCCGAGCATGTCGCAGCGCGTCGCCAAGCACGGTGGCTTCGTCGCCTACTCGAATGTCTCGCCGGGCGCGGCATACTTCCTCGATCCTGACGAGCACGGCGAGGTGCGCCATCGCGCGGGCTCGTATGGTCCGGGCGGATCGGCCGTGCCGTCACTGCCGATCAAGGGCGGCCTCGAAGGCGATATCGCCATGGCGGGCCTTTTCTGTGATGAGGTGCTGAAGGGCAAGCCGCGCGCGATCTCCGTCATGTGGTTCGGCGATCCCGATCTCACGATGCACAATGCGCCGATCGGCTCGCCGACGCATATGGCT
The DNA here is from genome assembly GCA_023410905.1 of Pseudomonadota bacterium. Lineage (GTDB taxonomy): Bacteria > Pseudomonadota > Alphaproteobacteria > Rhizobiales > Hyphomicrobiaceae. Next base: position 10,879 of record JAEYPL010000267.1, on the reverse strand, counting down.
GCGCTGAAGCAGATCGACGCTCTCGTCGGCGATGTCGCGGCAACCATCGATGCATTGCGCGCGAAGGGCGAGGACATCCTGCTCATGGTCGGCTCCGATCATGGGCATGAGACGATCACGAAGGGTGTCAACGTCACTGCGTGGCTCGACGAGAACGGTTTTGGTGCGCTTCGCGAAGCCGGCCAGATCGCATTCGCGACGCAGGGTACGGCGGCGCTGCTCTATGCCATCGGCGAGGCCGAGCGCGTGGTTCCAGAAGTGCTTGCGAAGCTGAAGTCGGCGCCCTGGGTCGGCGAGATCGCAACAGGCGAAAAGCTCGAGCAACTCGGCATCGCCGTCGAAGGTGGTCTGGTCGCGGGCATCAGTCTTGCGCGCTCACTCGAGCCGAACGAGTTCGGCGTGGTGGGACAGCGGTGGGCGTCCTTCAACGGTCCCGAGTTCAAGGGCCTGGGTTTCGGCCAGCATGGTGGATGGGGGCCGGACGAGACGCGCCCGTTCCTCATTGTCAATCATCCGGGCGCTAGGCCAAGACGCCGCACGGAGCAAACCTCGCTGATCGATATCGCGCCGACGATCCTCACGTTTCTCGGATTGCCGGTCGACGGGATGGAAGGAAAGCCCATCGCCTGGGATTGAGGCAACGCCGTAGAGCCGGCCGTCAATCGCCCTTGATCGCTGGTGTCGCAGCAGCTTGCGTGCCGGGCTTGCGGACGTGGATGATGGCGAGCTCGTCGCTATAGACCTTCTGCCAGCCTTCGACGCGGTCGAGCAGCTTTGCCGCTGCGCTTCCGGAGCTCAACAAGGTGGCTTCAACGTCGTAGTCGCGGAGCAGCTGGAAAAGTTTTTCAGGCTGTACCAGGCGGCTGGCGTTGGTGTGATCCACCACGAGCTTCTCGCCGAACAGCTCCGTACGTCCATCGATGAAGGTTGGCACCTCGCGCCAGATCAGATAGCCGCCGAAGTTGTAGTCATTGAACACGCGGCTGAGATTGAGCTTCTTCAACTCGGTGACGGCAGCGGCTGGCGACGTGCGCGCGACCGGCGCGTAGTGCCGCGTCGAGGCGACAATAACAGTAAGAGCGATCGAGGCCATCGCGATGACGGCGAGCAGCGGCCACTGCTGAGATGACGATGTAGTTGCTGCGGTTGGATCGCGGCCGATCTGCTCGCCGAGCGGCTTCGCGAGCACCAGCGGTGCGAGGAGTGCCAGAACTTCTGCATTCCTCACGTGGCTCAAGGCCATGTACACGAAGCCGAGCAAGAGCACGATCCGCATCGGCGGGAGCGTGATGTCGCGCCACAATACAAAGGCGAAGCCGGCGAGCACGGTCAGCTCGAGCGGTCCCGCCTGACCGAAATCCGCCGCTCGCCACTCACCGATCAACGCGAGCGCGGCGCCGAGGCTGAGAATGCGGCGCGACGCGAGCAGCGCTTCCCAGCCGTAAGGCGTGATGCAGCTCGCTGCGAGTGCCGCGACGCCAAACAATGCCCACCGCACGAGCAAGGTGGGCTGCTCCGGCCTTGATGCGCGCCAGATCGCATCGAGAGCAATCGGCCCGATCAATGCGAGACCGAGGACGAAGCCGCCATGCAAGTTGGCCCACAGGGCCATCAGGGGCAGCAGCCACAGCGACGGCGCGCCTTTGCGATCCATCGCGTCGACGAGGCCGGCAACCCAAGCCACCATCACGGGCATGGCCAGCACATGCGGGCGCGCCAGCAAGTGGGACGCCATCAACATGATGGCCACAGTGACCAGCACCAGGACCGCGGTATGCGTCAGGCGTGCAGCGAGAAACCAAGTCAGAAGCGCGAGCGAGAGGGCAACGGCGGCAGATGCCAGGACGACTGGGCCAGTCCAGCCGAGGGCGCCATAGGCGAGCGCATAGAGCACCTGCGCCAGCCATTGGGTCGAGATCCAGGGCTGGCCGTGCATCGTGAAGGAGTAGATGTCGGTGCGGGGGAGCGCGTGGTTGTCGAGGATCCACTGCCCGATGGTGATCTGCCAGTATGTATCGGGGTCATTGAGCAGGCTGCTGCCAACCATCAGCAGCAGTGCATAGACGCCGAGGCCGACCCAGACCGGCAGCAGGGCCAGCGTCGGCGTGCGGGCCTCGGCAGTTTGGGCGATGGACATCGTCATGATCAGGACCGTCGCAAAATGGCATCGGCAACCGCCGCGAACGATGACCAAACCACGCCTGGGCATAATTTTAGGTAAACCACGGCCGAACTTGCCGAGGCGATCCAAGTTGGATGGAAAGGCGTCAACGAATTCTTGGGGGGAGCAGAAGTATCGTCTCGACCCGCTTCTCGTGCGTCCACGGTACTGCCTGATGCAATACGAACGATCCGCGCGACGCGACATCCGCTGGTGGATGATGTTTCTGGTCGGGGCCGTGTTCGTCTATGCCGGTACAGTGGTCGACCCGGCGACGAACTGTGATCCGTCCGGCCGCGAATGCGCCCCTTGGCTCGTGCCGGTCGCAAAATGGATTGGGATTGTCTTCGCGCTCAGCGGTGCTGCCTATCTCGCAGCGAACCCCAGTCGCGGCAGCCGCATCGATCAGATTTCGGGCGATCTCGTCTGGTGGCAGCATCGTTTTGGTTCGTCGGGTGGGAAAGAGGGCCGGATCCATCCATCACAGATCAGTCGCATCCGCATCGTGTCGGACAGCGACAACGATGAGGTGCACCTCTACGACCTCGCGGGCGAGCGCCAAGCCTACTTCGACAGCGAAGTGATCCCCTGGCCCTACGAGAAATGGGCCGCTGAGCTCACGGCGAAATGGCCGCACATCCAGCTCGAGACGAAGTGAGCCGGGCGCCCCGGCCCTTGACAGATCGCCCTCAGCGCCCAATGTTAAGATGCTTAACATCATGGTCGACGAGGGATATCAATGCGCAAGCATGTGCTGATGTGGTGGCTCGCGGGAGGGGCAACCCTGCTCGGGACATCGCTGGCTTATATCGCGAGCCGTCCGCGGTTCGCGCCGGCCGTGTCGCGCGTCCAAGCGGGCGTTACGCGGGTGCGGGAGAGCCGGGCTTGGGAGAACGGTGCCTGGATCGGCCGAAAGGTCGGCGAGAAGCTCAGTGACAGGTTCGGGCATCTGCTTCGGAAAGATCGCGGCGGGCGGGGCGGTCGTGAAGAAGCGCGACCGGTCGTCCGCAATGCGGCCTTCGAGGAATATCGCGCGGCGGAGCTTGCACGTCTCGAAGACGAGGAGCGCGACTTTCACGCCTATCTGGAGCGTCTGCGAGCAGCGCGTGATCGGGACGAGTTCGAGGCTTTCATGCAGGATCGCCGCGCGCGCTGAACCGCTGCCGGTTCGGCCGGAACGTTAATAGCACAACGGGAGGAGCGCAGTCGGCACTCCTCCCGTTTTGCTTTGCAGGGCATGTCAGGCCGTTGCGACGTCCGAGCGCTGCAACGCGTTGTGCTCTAGCAGAGCGAGCACCGCGACGACGGCAGCCTGCGCAAGAATGAAGATGATTCCGAGTGCATTCGGCGCGATGAAGGCGAACACGCCGAGGCTCGCGAGCACCCATCCGATATTGCCGAGCACGATTAGCCAGACGATCGGCCGCGATGGCGATGCCTGCAGGCCGGCAAAGATCATGAGTGCGGCACACGGGAACAGGATCAATCCGGCCCAGGTGAGCAGTGGCGCAGGAATGGCCGTGAGGCCTGCGACGAAGTTCGATCCGAACGCCATCAGGGCGCCGGCAGCGATGCAGGTTGCGGCATCGAGCAGAAGGACGTTCTGGAGGGTGTTGTTCGACTGAATGGGGCTCATGGTTATTCTCCGTGGTTTTGTGGCGGAGCCTTCGGTCGGCTCCATGCCCTCGAAGATGGCGACAGCAATGCGCCTAGTCGATTACGCTGGAGGTAATTGGATCGCGATTGCCGCATCGGTAGTTTTGTCACCATGCCGAACACACAGCCCACTGCCGGAACCCTGCTGCGGACATGGCGCCAGCGCCGCCGCATGAGCCAGCTCGAGTTGTCGCTCGAGGCCGAGGTCTCGCAACGCCATCTCAGCTTCGTCGAGTCCGGACGTTCCGCGCCGAGTCGCGAGATGATCCTGCATCTGGCTGAGCGCCTTTCGATCCCGTTGCGCGAGCGCAATATCCTGCTCGTCGCGGCCGGCTTCGCGCCGATCTACCAGGAGCGCAGTCTCGATGATCCGGCGCTCACGGCGCAGCGCGAAGCCATCGACGTCGTGCTCAAAGGGCACGAGCCGTTTCCCGCACTCGCCGTCGATCGGCATTGGACGCTCGTCGCTGCGAATGCCGCGATCGGGCCGCTCATCGCGGGAATAGACGCCAAGCTGCTGGAGCCGCCGCTGAACGTGCTGCGGCTCAGCCTGCATCCGCAGGGCATGGCGCCGCGCATCGCGAACTATCCCGAATGGAAGGCGCACGTTATTGCGCGCCTGACGCAGCAGGTAGATGCGTCGGCGGATGCGAAGCTCAATGAGCTGTTGGAGGAGCTGAAGACCTACCAGCGCCCACGCGGCGGTGCGATTACCGCACCATCACCCAAGCGGGACTTCGGCAATGTGGTCGTGCCGCTGCAATTGCTGACACCCGACGGGATGCTCTCGTTCTTCTCGACGACGACGGTGTTCGGCACGCCCGTTGACATCACGATCGCGGAGATCGCGATCGAGGCGTTCTATCCAGCGGACAAAGTAACAGCGGAGGCCGTGCGCAAAGCTGTAACTGGTACGAAGCCGCCGATCGCGAGCGCGAAGCCCCCTAAACCCCGTAGCGGCCGATGATCGAGATCGAGCACACATTCTGGTGCGGGAAACCGCCGAGATTGTGCGTGAGGCCGAGTGTCGGCTCGTCCTGGCGCTGGCGGGGACCGGCGCGGCCGAGCATCTGCAGATAGATCTCGTAGATCATGCGCAGGCCCGAGGCGCCGATCGGATGGCCGAAGCATTTGAGTCCACCGTCGATCTGACAGGGCACGCCCCCGTCGGCATTGTAGAAGCCGTCGAGAATGTCCTTCACGGCCCCACCTTCCTTGGAGATGAAGAGATCTTCCATGGTGACGAGCTCGGTGATCGAGAAGCAGTCGTGTACCTCGATGAGCGAGAGCTCCTTGCGCGGGTCTTCGATGCCGGCTTCGGTGTAGGCGCGCTTCGAAGCAGTGCGCGTTGTCACGAAGTGGCTGCCGTCCCAGGAATTGTGGCTCGCTTCCTGGCCGTTCGAGACGGAGAGCTGGAGCGCCTTCACCGAGACGATGTCATGCTTGCCGAGGCTCTTTGCGATCTCGGGCGTCGTCACGATCGCGCAGGCAGCGCCATCCGACACACCGCAGCAGTCATACAGCCCAAGCGGCTCGGCAACAGTCGGCGCGCCGAGCACGGTGTCGATGTTGATCTTGTTGCGGAGATGCGCCTTGGGGTTCTTGGCGCCATTGTCGTGGCTCTTGACGGAGATCTGCGCCATGGCGCGCTTGAGTTCGTCGGGTGACGTGCCGTTCTTGGCGCGATAGGCGGCCGCGAGCTGCGCGAAGGAGCCGGGTGCCGAGAAATTCGCCCACGACATCGAATTCAGAACGCCGCGCGAGCGCTGTGGCAGGCCGCCGTAGCCTGTGTCCTTGAGCTTCTCGACGCCCATGGCGAGCGCGATGTCGGCAGCACCCGATGCAACGGCGTAGACGGCGCCGCGGAAGGCTTCAGTGCCGGATGCGCAGTAGTTCTCGACGCGCGTCACGGGGATGTAAGGCAGCCGCAGCGCGATCGCTAACGGCACGCCCGACTTGCCGACGTGCTGGTCCTCGATCGCGGTCGAGAGCCACGCCGCGTTGATCTGCTTCGTTTCGATGCCGGCGTCAGCGAGCGCTTCCTCGTAGGCCTCGACCATGAGGTCGTCGGCTTCCTTGTCCCACCGCTCGCCGAACTTCGAGCAGCCCATGCCGAGGATCGCAACCTTGTCCTTGATGCCCGAAGCCATGGCTCAGCTCTCCTTTGCGGAAGTGGGGGCGGGTGCGGCTTTCCAGAAGTAGCGGGTGAAGCCGCGCTGCGTGTCGTGATCCTTGATGCGGAACATCATGCGCATGGTCTGGCCGACTTCGAGCGCCTCGGCATCGACGTCGGTGAAGTCGAGCATCATGCGCCCGCCGCCCTCGAACTGCACCATGCCGTAGCAGGCAGGCGGCGAGGGCGAGTAGGTCAGGCGATCGGCCGTGAAAGAGTTGATGCGGCCGGCCTTGTCGGCAAAGGCGTGCGGGACCTGCGCGTGCATGGCATTGCAGTTCGGGTTCACGCAGATGTTCGATTTCGGAATCTGCACGGTGCCGCACTTCGTGCATTCACCACCGACGAAGCTCGTGAGCAGCGCGCGATTGCGCCAGAGCGAGGAGAGCGGCGTCTGCTTGTCGACCTCGGAACGCATGCCGCGCTCGATCTCGACGAGATCGTTGATTGCGAGATAGCGATTATATGACGCTTCTTCCTTGCGGCGCGCGAGATGGCCTTTGACACCTGCGCGGGCAGGCATTTTCGCGAGTTCCGCCGTGACTTCGAGGATGATGGCATCCGCGCCTTGGCCGAAACCGACGACGAGAACGCGGTCACCCGCCTTGGCCTGTTCCAGCGTATGTCCGAGCAGCATGAGCGGATGCGCGACGCCCGTCTCGCCGAGTTGAGCTTGCAGGTTATCGCGGACGCTCGTCTCGAGGAGGCCCGCGGCCTTGGCGATGGTGCCAGCAATGCGCGGCAGCGTGCCCGGCATGATGAAGTGCGTGATGTCGCTTGGCTGCAGGCCCGCGCGCGACAGCGCCTCTGCGATCACTGGCGGCACGAGCTTCATGTAGCCTTCGTCGCGGATCCAGCGCTCTTCCCACTGGTAGTCGAAGGGCTGATCGTCTGTACGATAATGATCGACGAAATCGGCGGTGCGGCTCGCCGAGCCGACGAGGCGCGCGATGGCTGGCCCTTCGCCGACGAGCAGTGCAGCAGCGCCATCGCCGGTTGTCATCTCGTAGGGGCTCGCGGTCTTTGCGCGGCGCTTTTCGGATGCGATGAGCAGCGTTGGCCCGCCGCCGATCAGCGCATTGAGCAGCGCCGAGGTCGCCGCGCGCTGACTCGCCGTCACGTCGAGCGCGGCGACGTGGCTCGCAATGTCGAGGGCTTCGGCGACGATGCCGGCATTGAGGCGGTCGCGGAACGGGAACGAGGTCGAGGCGAACTGCAGGCCGCGCACGCTGTTGCGGTCGATCCCCGTGAGGCAATCACGCGCGGCCTCGACGGCCATGGTGACCGTGTCCTCGTCCCAATTGCAGATGGCGCGCTCGCCTTTCGCGAGGCCCTTGAGGGCGGGGTTGAACCAGCTATTTGCGGCCGCGATGGCCTGACGCTGCAGTCTGAGGCGCGGGATATAGGCGCCGAACGCCAGAATGCCGGCGGTCATGGGATCTCCTCGGGTTTCCTCGGGCGCAGAACGCGCGATTTTCTTTAAACAGTGCACCCGCCATCGAGCAGCGTCAACGTGGCTGGTGGATCGGGCATTCACAGTATTGAATATTCGTCACGGCGCTTCTAAATGGAAGGAAATGCTCTCGCGGGAACGCGACGGAGGTTCCTATGCTCCACCCAGAGGTGTTCTCGTTTTTCGACGAGCCGACCAATACCGCGAGCTACGTGCTCAAGGATCCCGCTACGAATGTGGCCGCGATCATCGACAGCGTGCTCGACTATGACGCCGCGGCTGGCAGGACATCCACGAAGGCCGCCGACGAGGTTATTGCGTTCGTGAAAGAGCGCGGCTTCGACGTCCAATGGCTCCTGGAGACGCATGTTCACGCCGATCATCTCTCGGCGGCGCCTTATCTCAAGGAAAAGCTCGGCGGCAAGATCGCCATCGGCGCGAATATCACGGTCGTGCAGGATGTGTTCGGCAAGGTGTTCAATGCGGGCACCGAGTTCGAGCGCGATGGCAGCCAGTTCGACGCGCTGTTCAAGGATGGCGACAAGATCCGCATCGGCGAGATGACTGGCACTGCCATTCACACGCCCGGTCATACGCCCGCCTGCATGACGTACGTGTTCGGCGATGCAGCTTTCATCGGCGATACGCTCTTCATGCCTGACTACGGAACGGCGCGGGCGGATTTCCCCGGCGGCAGCGCGCGCGATCTCTATCGATCGATCCGCAAGGTGCTGGCGCTGCCGCCCGAGACGCGGCTTTTCCTGTGCCATGACTACAAGGCACCTGGCCGCGACAAGTTCGTCTGGGAGACGACGGTCGCGGAACAGCGCAAGTCCAATATCCATGTGCGCGATGGCGTGACCGAAGATGAGTACGTCGCCATGCGCGAGGCGCGCGACAAGACGCTGGGTATGCCGAAGCTGATCATTCCATCTATCCAGGTGAACATGCGGGCGGGCGATCTGCCGGAAGCCGAGGACAACGGCGTGCGCTATCTCAAAGTACCGCTGAACAAGCTCTGAGATTATGAGGCAAGCAGGTTTTTCCGGGCTCTCGCGGCGCGATGTGCTTGGCACCGGCGCATGTGCGCTGGCGGCCGTGTTTGCCGGCCCGCGCCGCGTCTCGGCGAGCGAGATCATCAAGCTCGGCGATGCCGAGGACGTGTTCGCGCGCCAGCAGATTTCGGGCACGTTCGCCGCTTACGAGGTGAGCGCGGATCGGCCTATCGTGCTCAATGCTGAGCGCGCGGGCACGCGCTTTATCCCAGCCTCGACGTTCAAGATCCCGAACAGTCTGATCGCGCTCGAAGTCGGTGCGGTGAAGGATGCCGACGAGGTCTTTCGCTATGACGGCAAGCCGCGCAGGGTAGCTGCATGGCAGAAGGACATGACGCTGCACGAGGCCATGACGGCGTCCAATGTGCCCGTCTTCCAGGGGATCGCGCGGCGCGTCGGGCTCGATGCGTATCGCACGTGGCTCGCCAAGCTCGACTATGGCAATCGCGATGCGGGCGCTGTCGTCGACCAGTTCTGGCTCGTAGGTCCGCTGGCGATCAGTGCGATCGAGCAGGCGCGTTTTCTCGCACGGCTCGCCGATGGCGCCCTGCCGATGAGCGCGCGGTCACAGGCGATCGCGCGCGACATCATCCGCATCGAGGAGAAGGATGGCCGTACGCTGTTCGCCAAGACTGGATGGGACGGCAAGATCGGCTGGTGGGTGGGCTGGGTCGAGCGGGACGACCGGAAGACCGCTTTCGCACTCAATATGGACATGAGCCGGATCGAGGATGCGCCGAAGCGCATCAGCTTCGGCAAGGAGCTGCTGGCGCACCTCGGGGTCTACTAGGCCAGCAAACCCGCCGATGGCCAATCCCGGCGCCCTCGGCTATGACAGCAACCCGATGAAGTGAGCGCAGGATACCCAAATGGCCGAAGAGCTGCCTTTTCGCAAAGAGATCCAGTTCGCTTATGGCGAGGCGAAGGAGCTTGCGCCGGGCATCGTGCGCATCGTCGCCAATAATCCGAGCGCCTTCACCTATAAGGGCACCAACACCTACATCGTCGGCAAGGGGCGCGATGTTTTCCTGATCGACCCGGGGCCGGCGGACAGCGCGCATCTCGACGCGATCCTCGCGGCACTCGCGGGCCGCAAGCTCACGCATATCGTCATCACACACACGCATCACGATCATGTGGACGGCCTTCCGGCGCTGCAGGAGCGGACGGGAGCGCCGACGGCCGGTTTCGGACGCACGGTTGCGCGCCCTGGCCTGACGCGCGCGAGCCCGGCAGGCGGCGAGTACGTCGAGAACGATTTCAAGCCGGATGTGGTGCTGAAGGACGGCGATCGTCTCGAAGGCCAGGACTTCGCGCTGCAGGCGCTCCACACGCCGGGGCATGCGCCGGATCATCTCTGCTTCGCGCTCGAAGGGACGAAGCTGTTCTTCTCCGGCGATCACGTCATGGGTTGGAATACGACCGTCGTGGCGCCGCCCGAAGGCAGCATGAGTGCCTATCTCGGGGCCATGGAGCGGCTGCTCAAGCGCGACGACGAGATTTATTTCCCGGGCCACGGTGGCCGCGTGTACGAGCCGCAGCGTCTCGTGAAGGCCTATATCCTTCACCGGCGGATGCGCGAGCAGTCCATCCTCGACTGTGTGCGGAATGGACAGACGACGATCCCCGAGATCGTGGCAGCGATCTATCGCGGGATCGACCCGCGCCTCGTGAAGGCAGCGTCGCTTTCGGTGGCAGCGCACATCGAGCACCTCGTCGAGCGAGGTCAGCTCATTTGCGAGGGGCCTGTTTTGGACCCCGTGCGCCTTTCTGTCCCCTAGGCGGAACTTTCGTCCCTTTTGCCTTGGCCTTGCCGCGCGGCGCGACGGCGGCCGGAACCGAAGCCTCGAGGCGGGCCTGCAGCTCCGTGTAGAATTCCTTGATGCGGCTCGCATTGCGGCCGAAGTCGTGGCCCCCGTAGCGCGATAGTGAGCGCATATCGACGCGTGTCGTCCCGCCGTCGCTCTCCACCCTGATGACGACATCGTCGACGAACCCGAGGATCAGCGTGCGGCTTTCGGCTTCGACGTGCCCGGCGCTCCCGTCTTCCTGCGGCCGCTCCTCGGCGATGATGCGCCATTTGAGGCGTCGCACGGCTTCGCCGACGGCGTCGAAGACCTCGTCAGCAGGGCGTTCGAGGATCATCGGGCGCAGCTCGGGGTAGTGCAGCTCCTGCAACTCAGCGACAGCCTCGCCCTTGTAGATGACCGAATTGGCGGCCTTTGGTCGGTCGCGCGCGAGTGTGGCGAACTCCGGCGGGTGCTCGGTGTCCGTGGTCACGTCCGTCATCGGCGCAGTCTTGAGATAGAAGGGTACGATGCTGGCTGGCCATGCGAAAATCGCAAGGCTGACAGCGACGCCCGCTACAGCGCTCCAGGCAC
>JAEYPL010000199.1 GCA_023410905.1 Pseudomonadota bacterium | reverse complement strand
GGGGGGCCTTGGGCGCCCGCCGCGGAGGTGCCGGTGCTGGCCTTGGAAGATAAGCGCTCGGACGCGCGCGCGCGGATCGATGCGGAGATCGCCCGCGCACTCGCCGAAGATCGCGCGGAAGCCATCGTGCTCGGTTGCGCGGGCATGGCCAAGCTCGCACGCGATCTGTCGGTGCAGCACAAATGCCCCGTCATCGATGGCGTTGGTGCTGCCGTAAAGCTCGCCGAGATGCTCGTTTCGCTCGGGCACAAAACGTCCAAGCGCGGCGGTTACGAAACGGGCCAGCCGAAAACAATCACCGGCCCGCTCGCAGCACTGTTGAAGGATGGTGCGCGCTGACCGGGTCAGTGCGTCTTCGACGGTGCTTCCTCACCGGTCTGGATGGCGTCGATCACCATCTTGATCTCTTTCAGCAGGACCGCATCGTCGGAATTCTCACCGTTCGACGGCATGCCTTCGTCGGTCGAGTCGAGGCGACGTACGACGTCGGCTTCCCAGCGCTTCAGTGTCGCGATCTTCTGACCACGTGTCAGACCTACTTCCTTCTCGATATCCGACGGGCGATCGAAGACGGCTTCAGGGTCCTGGCGCGCCTTCTCAGGTTCGATGCGCATGATCTCTGACATTGTCGTTCTCCGTTCATTTGTGCGTGAACGAGGCTCGTGCGATGGACAAGCCGTATCGCCGCCCCCCATCGCAGACGCAGCCCCTGCATTGCGCAAAATGAACGCGCGGGCTGGAATTTGGGTTCCGTCAGAGTGTGTCAGGAGACGGCAGTGCCGGAGGCGCCCTGCACCTGATGCCGGCGCGGATTGAAGTAGGCCTGCTCGCCCTCTCCAGCCGCGCCGAGCTTGGCCTCGATCCGGCAGACGACGCCCTTCGGGTCGAACTCCAGGCTCGCCTGAAGATGCGGCAGCTTGCCGGACCGCTCAAGCAGGAGGGTACCGAACCCGCGGGCCGCGGGGGGCGTCACAGGCGGACCGCCGCGCTCGGTCCACAGCAGGATGATGCTTGGCGTATCGCGCACGGCTGTCGTCCACGAGACAGTGACACGGCCTTCGGGTCGTGAAAGCGAACCGTGCTTGACGGCGTTGGTCGCAAGCTCGTGCAGCATGAGCGTGAGCTGGAGCGCCGTCTGAGGGGGCACGAACACGTCGTCGCCGAGGATCTCGACGTTGCTGGTCTCGCCGGCACTGACCTCGATCTGGGACGTCGCGATCTCGCGCAGCGAGGCGCCCGACCAGTGGGCCTCCGTCAGCATGTGATGCGCGCTCGACATGGACTGGATACGGCCATTGAGGCCGGCAACGAACTGCGCGATCGTCGAAGATGTGCGCGCCGTCTGCGCCACGATCGCCTGAACGATCGCGAGCGTGTTCTTCACGCGATGATTGAGCTCGCCCACCAGGAGATTGCGGACATCATCGGACTTGCGCCGCTCCGTGATGTCGCGGTTCGTCTCGACGACGAGACTGCGACCACCCGTGCGGATCAGCTCAAGCCGACTGTCCACCCAGATCTCGGCGCCATCCTTCGAGGCCTGCAGCAGCTCGCCGCTCCACTTGCCCTTTTCGTCAAGGTGCTCGAGCATGGCCTCGAGCTTCATCGGGTAGCGTGTCTTCAGCAGCTCGGCGGGTATGGTCCCCAGCGCATCGGCCTTGCCGTAGCCATAGAGTTCCTCGCACCCGCGATTGAAAAGAATGATGCCCTCGCCGAGCTCCCAGACGAGCATGGCTTCGTGGGACAATTCGATGACGCGCTGATGCTTGAGCAAGCGCTCGCTCAAGCGCCGCTGGTCGGTGATGTCGGTATCCGTGCCGCACCAGAGAACGACGCGCCCCTGATCGTCGCGCAACGGCATCGCGCGCGACAGAAACCAGCGGTACGTGCCGTCGGCGCCGCGCATGGGGAAGGTATCCTCCCATGTCTCGCCGCTCTCGAAGGCGCGCTTCAGCTGCCGGACGACCCGCTCAGAGAAGTCGGCGTGAATGACCTCGTGCCAACCCTCGCCCGCCGACTCCACGGGATCCAATCCGGTGTAATCGAACCAGCGCTGGTTATGCCAGAACACGTAACCCGACGGGTAAGCCATCCAGGCGAACTGGGCCATATTGTCGGCGAGCGCGCGGAAGCGCTGCTCACTGGACTTGAGCGAGACTTCGGCCATCTTCTGCGCGGTGACATCGCGCGAAACGCAAAGAAGATGCTCGACTTTGCCGCCGGCGCCGCGGACGGGATTTACGATGACATCCCACCACTTCGATGTGCCTTTAGCCGTCGGGCAGGCCTCGCTGAAACGCACGACCTCGCCGCGCAGGGCATCGACGATAGCCTTCTGCACGGTCGGACGCGCGGCTTCAGGCCAGAGATCGGGCCAGCGCTGGCCGAGGAGGGCATCTCCTGACTCAAGCTCCAGAAGGCCGCAACCAGCGGGATTGACGTAATAGATAATCCCCTGACTATCGACGAGCTTTACGCAATCCGGGCTTGCCTCCAGAAGCGATGATGCGAGCCCCATAGGAATTTCGGGAAGCCTAGCGATAAGGGAGCGGGCGCCAGTTGACTGACTGCCCCGTGTGTCGCCCTCATTGGCGTCAGGTGCATCGTGCCTGCCCGGGTTTTTCGACGTTGTCATGGCCAGCACCGAACCCCGATCGAATACTTCGTGCACTTCAGGCGTCGGCACGTCGCTGCGCGCGCGCACCCGCCCAGGGCCATGTTCGCTCCTGCCCCCCGCTTGACTGCCACAGCTACTGCGGGTGGCTCCAACTCACCGCAGTCTATCGTGCCAAGTGGAAGTTCCTCGAAGATATCCACGGGTCTTATTTGCACTCTTTCGATGAGATCAGCTCACCGGGTTGGATGCTCGGAACACCTCACGCTGCAGCTCCTCGCGGGCGGCCGCCGGCGCGCACGTCGAAAAACAGGGCCTGACTGATGACGGCCTTTACCATTTCCGGCTTGAACGGCTTCGTGATCAGGAAGGTCGGCTCGGCACGCTCGCCCGTCAGCAAGCGCTCGGGATAGGCCGTGATGAAGATGACCGGCATGTCGGCACCCTCGAGAATATCGTTCACGGCATCAATACCGGAGCTGCCGTCCGCGAGCTGGATATCCGCGAGCACGAGACCGGGCTTCGCTTTGCGCGCTAGATCGCCCGCTTCCTTGCGCGTCGTCGCGATGCCAACGACGTTATGGCCGAGGTCGCCGACAATGCCCTCGATGTCGAGCGCGATCAGCGGCTCATCCTCGATGATGAGCACCTCGGCGGTGATCTGCTCGGCGATCTCGGAGCCGGCGACGTCTACAAGGCGGCGAACCTCGTCCTCGGTCGTCCCGAGGATCTCGGCGATTTCGCTGGTCGGAAATTCCTCGAGTGCGGCAAGGAGGAATGCCTGACGCGGTAACGGCGTCAGTGTCTCGATGCGACGCTCGACAACGCCACCGGGGGCCGCCTCTACGGGCTCGGGAACCTGATTGATGGGAAGCGCGCCCCATACCTTCACGAACGTATGGTAGAGCGCCGCACGAGGCAGGAGATCGCGGCGGAAAGTACGCTGGTCGGCGACCAAGGTTTCGAGCGTCGCGACCACATATGCGTCACCCCGATCCTGCGAGCCCGTCAAGGCACGGGCAAAGCGTCGGAGATACGGAAGTTGCGGCGCAATCTGGTCGGCAACAGAAATTGTCATCTGCGGCCACTCCCCCTGTGTTGAGGCTTGGGATCTTCTGGAGAAACTGAGGAGACCGGCAGCGTCTCATGTGATCCACTACGGTCATTACAACAAACAACGCATCGGCCCGAAAATCGTTCCATCACCTACCCGCATTTTCCGGCCGAGGCCATGATGTTGAAAGGTCGATATTTTTCCGGCCGGCGACGCCAGGCAAGCAGCCTACCCGACGGCAATGCCGCGCGCGCGGGGAGCCTGATCACTGCCGAAATCCTCGGCGCCTTCGACGCCCATGAGCTCGGCGAGCTTACCACGCGCGCGATTGACCCGGCTCTTCATTGTGCCAACGGCACAACCGCACATGAGGGCCGCTTCGTCGTACGAGAAGCCTTCCGCACCGATCAGAATGAGAGCTTCGCGCTGCTCCGGCGACAGAACCGCGAACGCCTTCGTGAAGTCCACGAGATCCATATGTCCGGTCTGACTATCCTTGACACTCAATTGCTGCGCGAGCTCACCGTCGTGGTCCTGCACCTCGTACTTCCGCTTGCGCAGCTCCGACAGGTACGTATTCCGCAGAATGGTGAAGAGCCACGCTTTCAGATTGGAGCCGGGATCGAAGCTCGCGCGGCTCTTCCACGCCTTGACCAGCGTTTCCTGGACAAGGTCGTCAGCCTGATCGGCCGCGCCGCAAAGCGATCGGGCAAAGGCGCGCAGGTTCGGAACGAGCGCTGCCAACTGGCTCTGCAGGTCCCCCGTGCTGCCTGCTGTCATTCCTTGTTCTCCGGCTTTTCCGCGGACTGCCGCTCCGACTTCGCCAACTCGTCGAGGAGCTTCGAGAACTTGTCGGGAAGGGGTTCGGCGAGCACGCGCCTGTACTCCTCGCGCAACTGATGCCCGATGAGCCCACGTGCTTCTTCCGGCAATCCCGTCTCCGGCGCGGCCTCGGCCGACAACATGTTCACAACCCTGGCCTCTTGCCGCATTTCCTTGTCACTCTGCTTCTGATCGTCTGCCATTGTTCCCCCCATACCCCGTCATGATTGAGAGGTCGGAGCCGGAGCCCCACACGACTCGCGCAAGCACTTACAGCACGCGAGTGCTGCTGACGCATTGCATAACACGCGAGGCGCCGTTGGGTTCCCGATTGGCGGAGAATTAAGCACCGGGCTAAAAAACAACCTTCACAAATGGTTAGCGAGACTTTCCAGAACCATTCAACTCAGAATTATTCACCGGGCTCGAGCGCGGTGCTTGCCGACTGGTCGCGAGAGATGATGAACGCCGCCGCAGCGACGGCAGCGACCAGCGGCAAATTTCGCCCGATGGTTCGCACAATCGCCGGGATAGCGATCGGCGCCGCGGAGGTGAGCGCCGCCATCATAAGCTCACGGTCCGCACCTGCCAGATCGGGGGCTTCGGCTGCATCCGCAGCCGCTGCACCCGGCCCCGGCGCTGGCTCGGCTGCCTCCTCGCCCTCCGCTGGGACTTCGTGACGCCCGCGCATGACCAGCGCTGCCAGCAGGCCGAGAAATGCGAAACCGCCGGCTAGGATGAGCGAACCCGTCTCCGGCCCAAACTCGCGATTGAGCCGGAGAGAAAGTGCGGCCGTACCAAAACCAGCGGCAACCAGAAATGGGACAGCCACGATCGCACGGTTGACGAGACCGTCGATCGCTCGATCGACGGTCGCTTGAGCACGCTTGAACAGCATCGCGAACATGACGATCCCCTCTGCGCCTCAAGCCCGCGTCTTACGACTTCCAGAGCGCGCCGAGAACGAAGCCCAGCGCACCGACGACGGCGAGCGTCGCCATGGGCTGATCCTTCACGGATTTGTCGACCGCGGACTTGAAGTTGCCGGCAACCTGCTGCACGCGCTCGCCCGCCTCACGCCCTTGCTCGGCAACCGAGCGGATCGTGGCATCGGCGCCCTCGACGGCACGGTCGAACTGCTCGCCGGCCTTGCCCGCGTACTCCGCCGCCTTGTCTGCTACCTGCTCGGCCATATCGCTTGCCGCGCGCTTGCCGTTACCACCCTCACTATGGGGATATGTCTTCGCCGACTGCATTTGATGAACTCCTCCGCCATACGGGACGACAGTTGCGGTCCCGTGTATTCGAAGGAAAGAACGCGCCTCTCATGGCGCCAGTTCCAGGCGGCGCAACAAATCGGCGTACGTCAAAAGAGCACATCCAAAAGGCGCAAACCTATAGGCTCTGCCGGCGTGGTCGGGCCTATGTGCCTCGACGCGAGAAGATCGAGCGTACTGCAGATCCAATAGCCGATGCGGCCTGGCGGCCGGCGCCAACGTAGTCCCGCTGTGCCTTCCTCTCGCCGAGCCAACGCACAGCCTTCACACGGCGCGCGTGAGCGTAGTTGCGCCGTAGCGACTCGGCGAGACGGGCACCATCAGTTTCGGGGTTCGCCGACTTCGGGTCGATTTGGACGGGGGGCATCACGACAATACCCTCGCTCGAGAGGACTGAATTACCATCCGCCGACGACGAGGCGGCAGCGCCCTTGATTTCGATGGGGAGTACTGCCGGCGCGAGGAGGCTCGGCGTCGCCTTGAAGTGATCGGCGAGCGCGGCAAGTGCCATGCGCATGGGCTCAGTCACCCCGCCCTGCGGCAGCACCCAAACCACGAGATCGGCGGCCGTCACTTCATCTATGAGCCGGCGGATGTTCTTGGGGCCTACGGCGTCGACCTCGGAAAGGCGCACTTCGAGCCCAACGAGCTCCCAGGTCGATGGCGACGGGCTCTTCCGCCCCAGGCTCTCGAGCATGGCACGTGCCTCATCCTGCTCGACCATGCGCAGAAGCGCGGCGACGGTCTCGCGCGCTTCGCCCGTAGCGCCGACGACGAGCACGGTGATCGGCGCGCGCGTCACCTCGCTCACGCTTTCCGGTGCATTTCCTGCACCCTCGGACGATGGGCGCGCAATGCGCAGGCGGCCGCCATAAAGATCGATCGCCGCGCGGCCCACTTCCTCGACATAGGCCTCAACGAGCCGTCGCATGACATGCTCGCGTCCCCATTGAAACAGCGCGCGCGAAAGACGTTCGCGCGCCTCGTTGGTGATGGCCGTCGCCGGGTTGACGAGGCGCACCAGGCGCCAGATGTCATAGGCGCGCTCGGCAGCGTCCAGCATTCCCCGCCACTGATAGATGCTGAGGAACTGCGAGACCGTCATGCGGTCGCCGAAGGGGACGTTCGTCTCGATCATGCGACCGAGACGCCGGCTCACCCGCTCCGTGATCGCGAGCGCCTCCGGCAGCGTGAACTGCCAGACGGCATCCTCGCGCGTGGGGTGAAGACGCTCGGCCACGACCTCGATGGTGTTGCGCGCGAGCGTTACCACGGCGTCGAGATCATTCATGCGCTCGAGATCTACGCGCGAGGCGACCATTTTCACGTCGCCCCAGGCCTTGAGCTCGAGCGGGCTCCACGTGGGATCGACAGGGGTCTCCAAGGGGTCGGCGGAGGCCTGCTTCGGTTGGGTCTCGGGTGGCGGCCGGCGCACGGCGCCGGCAATCAGCAGGCGCTGCATGAGGGCGACACCGCCGACGCAGCTCAGCGCCGCGAGCGCCCACCAGAGCACATAGCCCTTTTCCCAGAGATAAAGCCCGCCGAGCGGCACGAGCGACAGCGTCGGCAGCAGAAGTGCCGTGACAATGAGGATGTAGCGCGCAGCGCTGGTTGCGGGACTGCTCTTCGCCATGGCCAACCCGAATATCGGAACTCGTGTGCCGCGACGTGCCACGGCCGGTACATCGGAAGCGTTGCGCCCCCGACAATACCGGCCGTTAGCCCTGCGGTCGAATAGCTAAGGCGTCAAGCCCGTCTTATCCAGCCACCCACCAGTGCGATGATGAACAGCACGATCGCGACCCAGAACAGGATCCGTGCGCCTTCCATGGCGGTGCCGGCGACGCCGCCGAAGCCGAGGAACGCGGCAACGAGCGCAACGATGAGGAAGACCACGGCATAGTGCAACAGATTGCCCATATCTCAGCTCCTGATGTCTCATGTCCTGAATTCGTCAGGGATGCCCTCAAAACGCTGCGCCGACGAGTTCGTTCCGTCGTCCGCCGAGCCCCTGCCCGGCCCAGGCGGAGCCGCGGACTATCTGCGCCTGCAACCGGGAAGCCCTGCGCCGCGTTCTTGGCGTGTCACGGCCACGAGTGTGCGCCGCACGCTCTTCGGCGCCGTTTCAGGGAATACCAAAGATGCCGCTTCTCGCGGACAACCTTCGCAATTTATCGGCTTCGCTCATCGTCATGGCACTCGTCGTGACGGCGCTTGTCGTCGGCAGTGCCATCTTCATCCCACTCGCGATCGCGATCATCATCGCGTTCATCCTCGCGCCGCTCGTCAGATGGTTGACGGCCCGTCATGTACCTCAGCCAGTGGCGGCCGTCGGAGTCCTGGCGGCGGCCATTCTTATGCTGGGGCTTCTCTCGTTTGCCGTCAGCGCGCAGCTTCTGTCGCTCACAGCGGATCTCGGCAGCTATAAGCAGAACCTCGTCGAGAAGGTGCGCACCGTCGCCGACATGGGCCGCTCGGACGGATTGATCAAGCGCGCGGTAACTGCCGTCGAGACGCTCGGTACGGATATAGAGCAGGAACTCGGCCGCGGCGTTGCACGCGGCAGCGATCCGCTTGTCGTCACCCAGCAACAGGGTACTTCCGCCAACATCCTGTCCGGTTTGAGCACGGTTCTGGAGCCGCTCGCGCAGACAGGCATCACCATCCTTTTCGCAATGCTGCTCCTGTTGCAGCATCACGATATACGAGACCGCCTGATCAAGATCGCCGGCACGGATCGCTTAAGCGGCACCGCAGCCGCCATCAGTGACGCGGGCGGAAAGCTCTCGACGCTCTTTCTCGCACTCGCCCTCATGAACGGCGGCTACGGGCTGGCGATCGGCGTCGGTCTATGGATCATCGGCGTACCCAATCCCCTGCTCTGGGGCATCCTGGCAGCGCTATTGCGCTTCATTCCATTCGCCGGCCCATTACTTGCAGCGATACCGCCGATCGTGCTGGCTGCAGCCGTCGATCCAGGTTGGACGACAATGATCCTCGCCGTCGGACTTATCGTCGTCGGCGAGCTTATATTCAACAACGTCGTCGAGCCTTTCATGCTCGGAAAGAAGGCCGGCATCACCGCTTTCGGCATGGCCGTCGCAGCGAGCTTCTGGACAGTCGTCTGGGGCCCCATCGGCCTCCTGTTGTCGGCACCGCTGACAACTACGCTCGTGGTGTTCGGCCGACACGTCCGCGGGCTCGAGTTCATCTCCGTTCTGTTCGGGGACTCACCCGCTCTCGCTCCCAGCCAGGAACTCTATCATCGCCTGCTCGCCGGTGATCCCGTCGCCGCGGCCGCGACGCTCGATGAAGAAGGCGAGGACATGCCTGCGGTCGAAGTCAGCGATCAGCTCGTGCTGCCGGCGCTGCGCCTCGCGGCATTCGATCATCGCGCACAGCGCGTCGATGCCGAACAGGCCGAGAATCTGCGCGAAACCATGCGCCAGACCTCGGATCTGCATTTCGATGCATCAGAGGACGCCGCAGAGCAACGAGAGGACGACGAGCGGCCAACGGTGTGCGTCGTGCCTGCCCGGGGCACGATCGATCGCGCCGCAGCGGATCACATCGCGCTTCTGGTGAGCCGCCAGACACCATGTCGCGCCGTGGTCGCAACGCGCTCGACGGGGCTCACCGCCATTGCCGACCTCAAGTCCATGGAAGAATATCAGGACGTCGATACGATCGTGATCGCGACCGTCGGCGGCGTCGACGACAAGCAGCTTCGCCTCATTGCGCGCCGAGCCGCGCGTGACTTCCCCGATGCGAACCACTTCGTGCTGGCACCAGAGCCGGTATCATCTCTCGACGCATCCGATCGGCGCGAGGATGACCTCCAGAGCCGCGTACACACGACGATATCTCCGATCATTGCGGCGCTCGATTGCGCGCCTCGCCGCGTCAAGCGCGACAGTGATGAGGCGCGCGACAAGTCGCCTGTACGGACGCCGGAGACGATCGCCTAACGGCGTGCCTATGCCGCGTGACCGCGCAACCGATATCCCCGAGCAGCGTTATGCAAGTGTAATCCGGACCGTGCGGCGGTCCATTACTGCTGCAATCACGTCACCCCTTTCGGAGAGATCAGATGGCGAAGAACCTCATTCTATGGATGCTCGGTGTGCCGATCTCGGTGCTGATCCTGCTCAACATCTTCGGCGTGCTCTGACCTGGGCGCGTCGCGCTCAGTGGCCGGACGGTGATTCACCGTTCCCGGCATGGGGCGCTGGCCGGGGCTCTGCGACAACCGGCCTGTCCTTCTTCGGCAACCGAACCTCGTGACGTACACCTGAAGGATTGAAGTGCGTCGCGATGCGACCGCCGAGCCCACGCTCGATCGAGAATTTCATCACGTTCGTGCCAAATCCGCTGTTCGACGGCGCCTGCACCGGCGGGCCGTTTCGCTCCTCCCACACGATGTGCACGCTGTCGTCGTCACCCTCATTCTCACCGTCCTCCTCGCGCCATGACACGACGACCTGCCCGCTCGGCACCGACCAGGCGCCGTACTTGGTCGCGTTGGTCGCAAGCTCGTTGACGAGCAGACTCAGAAGAACGGCTTGATTCTGGGTTACCTCGATCTCCGGCCCCTTCGCCACGAGCGCACCCTGCCAATGGCAGTAAGGCGCCAGGATTTCGCGAATGAAGGCGCCGAGGTCAGGTGTGTGCGCAGGATCGGGACGCAGAAGATCGTGCACGCGCGCAAGCGATGTCAGGCGTTCGCGGAAGGACTTGTTGAAGACTTCGACAGTCGGGCTGTAGCGCGCGGTCTGTGAGGCGATCGCAGTGACAATCGCCAGTATATTCTTGACCCTGTGAATGAGCTCGCGATTGGCGAGCTGGGCTTGCTCCTGCGCGCGCTTACGTTCTGCGATTTCCTGCGAGAGCTTGTGCTCGGCAGCAGCATAGCGCTCGCGGGCATAGGCCAGCGAGCCGACGATCGCGGCAATGAGCAGGCTGATGACGACCCCGCCGAGAAGCACCATCCAGGCTTTCGAACGATCGATCATCTGCTCGAGCACCGGCTTCGATCGGAGCACGATCGTCCAGTCCGAGCCGGCCACGGTAATCGTCCGGCTGTCGGTGAAGAGAGGTTCCGGCGCATAAGGCGGCAGCCGGGACAGGCCACGATGGATCAGACTTCGGTCATCGAACATGAGATCCACTTCGGTCGGCTCGGCGCCGTCGTAGATCTGCACGTGGAGGCGCTGGAAGGTGCCCGGAAGATTTCGATCCAAGACCTTCGGAATGAAATCACCCATCCGGAACGTGCCATAAACGTAGCCGACGAGCGCGGCGCGCCGGCCTTCGGCCGTGTCCGGCATGACGCCATCGGCATAGACCGGCAGGTAGACGAGCGTGCCAGCCTGCACGTCCTCGCCCGTCTCCTGCATGAGCGTGACTTTGCGGCTGAGAGCGGGACCGCCCGTGTCTCGTGCGCGTTCCATGGCGGCGCGGCGACGCGGCTCGGAGAACATGTCGTAGCCGATGGCTCGGCTGTTGCGCCAATTCTCGGGCTCGAGATAGACGACCGCCGTGTAGCTGTCGCGCGTACCTTCCGGATTGAAACGATAGTCGGGGCGGCCTGCGCGGCGCTGCCCCTCGACGAAGCCTTCGATCTCCTCTTGCCGCAAGCGCTTGACGTATCCGATGCCCTGAATGCCCGGATAGAAATCATCGACGCCGAGATCGCGGATGAAGTGCCGCCATTGCTCACGCGTCATCGCCGGCATAGCATTCGTGGCAGCCGCGGCCGCACGCAGCACCTGCTGGTAGGAGCGCATGGCATCGACCAGCAGCCCCTCGAACGCGGTCGCCTGCTCGTGGAATTGCCGGCGCGCCTTGTCCGTCGCATCGGCAAACAGAAGCCACGACGCGAGCCCGGTCGCGCCGAGCAGCAGGAGCAGGATCAGAAGCGTCGGGAGATAGACGCGTAACCGCATTGATGGTCCAGCGAAGTGTCAGTTATCGAGTGATGGCCGGTCATTCGTCGCGAACGGTGGCCGGGCGTCAACGCCCTGTCAGACCGACCATATTTTCCTCCCAGCAGCGCGCACTACCAATCCTGGCCGGCCCGTGCACCGGCCGGCCGCGTACCACTTGAGACTTAGCCATTAGCACTTGGGACCTCGGCTGTCCCCGATATTCCGTTCCGTGAAATACGATGGTAAACGCCGGCGCCGCGCGCACGGCGCCCATGTCACGCCTGGCGCCGCCTCGGCAGGTCGATCGGCAGGAAGTCGACGCCCGATTGCTGCACGGGCTGAGGATAGAGTTTCATCAGGTCGAGAACCGGAGTGGGCATCGCGACTTTGACCGGCAGGCCGAGCGAACGCGCCTCCTCGGCTGTCAGGGCGTAGTCATGTGTCCAGTGACCGCCGGCCAGCTTTTCGGCCAGCGCACGCGCGGCTCCCTCCTCCATCTGCGGCGTGAGAAGCTCGACGGCACCGCGCTTGACCTGATCGAGCGCCTTCTCGCTGACGTCGGCGAGCACGAGCGTCAGATCGAAAACCTGCTCGATGGGCTTGATCTTCGGCACCTTGGCGATGCTCGCAGCGGGAAAGCCCGCGATCTGCGGATCGATCGGCCCGAGCACCGAGAATTCCCCCATCACGATCTCATCGGCCGCGAGCGCAATCAGCGTGCCACCCGACATGGCATAGACCGGCACGTAAACGGTCACCTTGGCAGGATGCGCCTCGACGGCGCGGGCGATCTGCATGGCGGCCAGGACGAGGCCTCCGGGCGTGTGTAGGATGAGATCGATCGGCATGTCGCGCGGCGTTTCCTTGATGGCCGCGATGATGGTCTGCGCGTCCTCGAGATCGATGTGGCGGGCGACGGAGAAACCGAGGAGGCTTCGGCGCTCCTGGCGGTGAATCATGGTGATGACGCGCGAAGCATGCGCCTGCTCGATGGCGCGAATGGCCCGCATCCGCTGCATCGCGAACCACTGCCCCATGAGGATGGGCTGCAGCACCATTATGAGGATGGCAACCCAGATCAGCGAGGAGAAGTCGAACGACATGGCGGCACCCCGAAGCAAGAGACCGACGAACGAAGACTGAAGATCCGAACTGCCCACTTTAGACGATCGCGGGCGGCACGCAATGCGCCCGGAACGGCGCGAAGCCATTCCGGGCGCGATCGGACGACAGACGCTCGTGCTGTCGTCAACGACTTACATGCGCTTCAGCCACTCATCGACTTCGTTGCGCGTCTGATCTTTGGCGTAGCCGTAGCGCTCCTGGATCTTGCCCTCGAGCTGGTCGCGACGGCCCTCGACCTGGTCGAGCTCGTCGTCCGTGAGCTTGCCCCACTGCTCTTTGACCTTGCCGCGGAACTGCTTCCAGTTGCCTTCGATCCGGTTCCAATCCATCGTGATTTCTCCATGCACAAAGTTTGGCTCGCGACGCCGCTTGAGCATTCGCGAGCGGTGTCATGAAAACGCGTTCCGTCGACTTCGGTTCCGGCTGAACTTCCGCGCAGAGCGAACGGTCGCGACATCTTGTCGTTCAACACATTGGCTGACTGGACGATTGCTGAACGTCCGGCATCATGAGCGATGAGTGCGGATAGCGCTCCTGCCTGTCCCAACCACTGCCTCGAGGCGTTCATGCAGCCCATCGCTTTCCACGATCGAGTAGAATTGGCCTTCCGGCACTTTTGGTTTCGCCTCAAGGCACTCCTTGGGCAGAACTTGAAGACGGACAAGAATTTCTTGGCTGGCGATGCGGCTCTTCGATTTTCCGAAGGCATAATCCCTCCTGGAACGCGCATAACCTGTTCCGGACGAGGAGATGGTGCCGGCAAGCAAGCCCTGGCCCGCATCTCGGGCATCAACTTCGCCAAGGCGTTCGGTGCGACTTATTTCGACAGCCCGTTCGCCAAACTCGATCACGCACCCGGTGACATGGCAGATTGGCTCGATGCTTGGGAAAAATGTTTCAACTTCGGAAAGGGCGAGGAGCGGATAGACGGCCGGCCCTACGACATTGTCAACTATGAGGACTACCTGCTCAACGGTCGCGAGATTACAGACAATGTCGTTCTGCGCCTCCAGCAATGCTACTGGCTCAACCGGCGCTCTCCCGACACGTTCGAGGCCATCGCGCCGGCCCTGCGCAACAAATTCGGCGCCGCCAACAGAGCGCCTGACAAGAATCGCTTTGTCGTGGCGATCCACGTTCGGCGCGGCGACGTAGACCAGAGTCAAAACACCTCACGCTTCACACCCAACACCAGCATCCTGCGAACGATAGCGCTCATCCGCAGTGTTCTGGACGAGCTCGACATCAAAGCGACCTATCAGGTGCACTCGCAAGGAAAGGCGGAGGACTTCGCCGATTTTGCTGAACTTGGCTGTGAGCTCAACCTCGACACAGACGCGATCGAGACAATGCGCCAGATCGTCGACTCTGACGTGCTCGTGATGGCAAAAAGCGCATTCAGCTACGTTGCCGCTCTGATCAACAACGGCGTGAAGTTGTACGAGCCGATGGGCGATCCGCCGATGTCGTCATGGATCTTGCGGCGCAAGGACGGCAGCTTCGATGCTGCAAAAGCGCGAGAGAAAATTCAGCAGTATCTCCAACGCGACAGCGCGCAGCCCCGCTGACATGCGGCGTTTCTTCACGCTGTCGCGCACGTCCCGTCGCGTGCGCTGAAACTGCGGTCAATTACCGCGGAACTCCCCGTAAAGCTATGCGTTCTTGGTGCAGTGCTCACATGGCGAGCACCCGTTCGAATGAACGAGAGCTCAATGAACAACAGCTCATGGAGATGACGTGATGAAGTGGATTGTTCCGGCCGCGACCTCGATGGCCCTTTTTGCATCGTCGGCCGCGCTCGCGCAGACGACGGCGCCCAGCGATACGCCGCCCGCGACGCCCCCGGCCGTGACAGCGCCGAGCGTGCAGCGGACGGCGCCCGCTGAGACCGCCCCGATGCTCACCGAGGAGCAGGCAAAGGCACTGATCGGTGCGACGGTCGTCAGCAGCGACGACAGCAATGTAGGCGACGTTGCCGCCATTCAGCGTAGCGCCGACGGCAAGGTTACCGAATTGCACGCCGACATCGGCGGCTTCCTCGGCATTGGTCAGACGCGCGTGCGTGTGATGCCGTCGGAGTTCACGGTTGCCGCCGACAACCGCATTCTTCTCAAGCTGACGGCAGAGCAGGCGAAAGCACTGCCGAAGATCGAGAACTAAGTGATGATCCCGTGCCCCGGAGCGTTCAGCTCCGGGGCGTACTCACCGCAACGCATTCGCTATCAGGTGCACCATGCTTAGCGCCTCTCCGACCAAAGCCTCTACTGCCACAACCTCTACGGAACGACGCCCTGCCAGGGATCTTCGCCCGCGCCTTGGCAACACGTGGCAGGACACGAGCTGGCGTGCAGAGCTGATTGCATCCGCACCGCGCGCGCCGTTCGCGGCAACAGCCACGTATCGATTTCAGCGCAGACATCAGCAGCCCCATTCGACGCCAGCCCGCACTCCTCGGCCCTCACGTGCCGTCTCACGCTCGATACACTCATAATTGATGGTGAGATCGATTGCTCAGCCGGGCGATCGTGCCCTGCTTCATCTCCTGTTCACCTCTCATCCCGCCCTCTGCGCGACCGATGTCCAGAGCATTGGTGACGCGCGCCGACCGTGCTAGACACGACGGCCAGCCGTAGAGGAGCGCGCATGAAGTTGAAGCCTCGGCATCTGGCTTGGCCGGCCCTGCTGCTCGCCGCCGCCCTGATGCCTTCCAGTACCGATCTTTCGGCCCAGAGTGGATCCAAGATGCACGCGACCGGCACCGCGCCGGCAGCAGCCGCAACGCCCAAGGCAAAGCCAAAGGCCAAGGCGGGCAAAAAGGTCGTGAAGAAAAAGGCGAAGGCTGCGAAGAATGGTCCCGCGCCGACACCTGCCAAGGTGCTGTTCGGTGCGGCCAAGGCACCGGCGCCGCTTGCCGCACGTGCCATCGGTTTCTACGCCAAAGGATGTCTCGCCGGCGCCAAATCCATCGCAGTCGATGGGCCTGCTTGGCAAGTCATGCGCCTGTCGCGGAACAGGATGTGGGGCCACCCCTCGCTGATCGCGCTCGTGGAGCGTCTCGCGAAGGAGGGCAAGGCGAACGATGGCTGGAACGGCCTCCTCGTCGGCGATATCTCGCAGCCGCGCGGCGGGCCCATGTTGACGGGCCATGCTAGCCACCAGATCGGCCTCGACGCCGACATCTGGCTGACGCAGATGCCGGATCACAAGCTCAGCAACCGCGAACGCGAGGATCTCTCGGCTACATCGATGCTTGCAGCGGATCGTGTGAGCATAAATCCGGAGGTGTGGACGCAAGCGCACGGGCGCATCATCACGCGCGCGGCTTCATATGCGCAGGTCGAGCGCGTGCTCGTCCATCCAGCGATCAAGAAGGCTATCTGCGAGGACAAGTCGCTGCCACGTGATCACCTCAACAAGATCCGTCCCTATTGGGGGCATCACTATCACATGCACATCCGCATGGCCTGCCCGAAGGACAGCCCGACCTGCACACCACAGCCCATCGTCGGCAATGAAGACGGTTGCGGCAAGGAAGTGGATGACTGGATCGAGCGGATGAAGCGCATTTATGCGCCGCGGCCACCGGCACCCGAGCCGAAGGTCGCGCTGCCGAAACCAAAACCCAAGCCTAAGCCGAAGCCGCCGGAGATCACGCTCGCCGACTTACCGACTGAATGCAGAATGGTGATCGGCGATACTTCGCCACCGGGCCCCTCGCCGGTCTCAGACGTGACGAAGCCGGATGCAGCCAAGAGTGCTGCAACCAAGCCGGACGATGAAGCCGAGAATGCCGAACCTGCGGCATCGGCGACAGCAGGCAAGAAAAAGTAAGGAGAGAGGCGCGCGATACTTTTCATCGCGCGCCTTCTGGATATCTAGTGCGCCTTGGACCGATCGACCTTCACGATGCGCCGTCCGAGCGAATGGCGATGCACTTCCGAGGGGCCGTCGTAGATGCGGAAAGCGCGCACGTCGCGGAAGATGCGCTCGACGACCGTGTCCGACGTGACGCCCATGCCGCCGAGGATCTGCAGCGAGCGGTCGACGACGCGGAAGATCGCCTCCGAGCAGATGACCTTGGCCATGGAGCTTGCGGTCGACGCCTTGTCGCCCTGATCGAGCAGCCACGCCGTGTGCCAGATGGCGAGGCGCGAGGTGTGAATGTCGAGCGCATTGTCGGCGAGCATGAACGACACACCCTGATGATCGCCGAGCGGCTTGCCGAACGACGTGCGCGACCGGGCATACTCGGTCGCGATATCGTGCGCGCGGATGGCCGAGCCGAGCCAGCGCATGCAGTGCGTGAGACGCGCGGGCGCCAAGCGCACCTGCGCATACTTGAAGCCTTGTCCAACCTCGCCGATGACATCGTCGCCGGTGACGCGCAGGTTCTCGATGTCGATGACGGCGTGGCCGCCCATGAAGCTCGAATCCATGGTGCCGAGCACGCGGCTGATTTTGAAAGCCGGGTTTGGCAATTCGGTGAAGAACATGGTGCAATCGCCGGGGCCGTCACCCGTGCGCGCCATGATGATGGCGAAGGCCGCACCCTCGGCACCGGTGATCAGCCATTTGCGGCCATTTATGACATAGCCATTGCCGTCCGGCACCGCGCGCGTCTTGAGCAGCAGCGGATCGGAACCGGCGCCACCATCGGGCTCGGTCATGGCGAAGCATGAGCGCACCTCACCGGTCGCGAGGCGCGAGAGATACTTCTTGCGCTGTGCCGGCGTCGCGATGACGTCGAGCATATGGATGTTGCCCTCGTCGGGCGCATGGAAATGAAGCGCAATCGGACCGAGGATGGAGTAGCCCGCCGCCTCGAAGATCACGGCCTGCTCAAAATGCGAGAAGCCCTTGCCGCCGAACTCTTCGGGGCTGTTGACCCCGAGCAGCCCCGCCTCTTTGGCGGCATTGTTGAGATCGCGGCGCAGATCCTCCGGAATGCCGTGATGATCCCAGCGCGGATCCTTCTCGAAGGGAATGATCTTCTCGCGCACGAACGCCGACACGCGGTCGCGCAGCTCCTCGAGCGGCTTCGGAATCGTGAAATCCATGGGCTTCCTTCCTCGGTAGTCGGATCTTGATCAGTCCGCGCGCCCGTGCGCGACGTCCGTTGCATAGGCGAGCAGCTCGGTGGCGACCCGGTCCAATTCAGCATAGTCGGCGCCTTTGGCTGCGCCGCGTTGATAGAGCGCAAAGAGCTGCAGCAGGACGACCGCCAGCTTCAGCATGGCGAGTACGCGCAGCGCCGGCCAATCGGAAACGTCGACGCCCATCTCGCGTGCGTACGCCTCTATCACCTCGCGGCGCGTCGCGAACCCCTGCGCTGCGGTCGGCATCTGGCGAAGGGCGTGCATGCAGGGCGGATCACCGGGCTGCACCCAGTAGCTGAGCGTGGTCGCGAGATCGAAGAGCGGATCGCCGCGCGTGCCCATGTCCCAGTCGACGATGGCGACGGGGGCCAGCGTTTCCGGATGCACGATCATGTTGTCGAGCTTGAAATCCGAATGCAGCAGCACCGGTGCCCGTGTCTGAACAGGTTGCCGCTCCAGCCAGCCCGTGACCTCGCCGAGGAGGCGTGCGGTCTCGGGCGCCACATCGAGGCGCTGGCCGCGCCCGGCCCAGCCCTTGAGCGTGCGCGCAATGAAGCCCTCGGGCTTGCCGAGCGTATCGAGACCGATCGCGGCGCAGTCCACGCGATGCACCGAGATGAGCGTCGCGACCAGCATGTCGCTCGTGGCCCGGGCGACATCCGGGTGCCCATCGAAACGCGAACGGTCGTCGCCCTTGATGACGAGACCGGGGCGGTAATCGATGAGCTGGAAGGGCACGCCGATGACGCTCCGGTCCTCGCAGAGGTGCAGGCTCTCGGGCGCGAGCGGATGGACGCGCCACAGCCGCGAGAGAATGCGATGCTCGCGTGACATATCATGCGCGCCGGGCGGCAGATCGCCGCCGGGAGGCCGCCGCAGCACCAGCCGGCGCCCGCCCGCCGTCAGACGATAATTGATGTTGGCGAGACCCGTGCCGAACTGGCGCACCGGCTCGGAGGTGTCGAGCGGTAGCCCGATGCCGGCCAGATAGGCCGCCAGACGCGCCTGGTCGAGAGCCACGCTTTCCGCGGCAGGGCGGAACACATGCGCGTCGGCTGCGTTTCTCGGAGTGGTGCGTTCACTGGCCATGAGGTCAATCGGGCTTCCGGTTCGGATTTTCCGGCCACACTAGCGACTTACATCCCGCACGCCAAATGCGCAGTCGGCATTGCCACACTTGATCGGTCGCAAGGCGCGCGCCCGGCGCCGGCCTCAAGTTCATATCCGCACCAGACGCTATGCCTCGGCCGCTCGGTCTGGACGTGGAAACTCGGAGGTTCCCCCATGTACAAGCATATTCTGCTGCCCGTCGATGGCTCCGATTTCGGGATGGGCTCCATTCCTTATGCCGTCAATTTCGCGAAAGCAGTGGGGGCACGGCTGACCGCGCTGACCGTCTCGATCCCGTATTCGGCCATCGTCTCGGGGGCGCTTGCCGCCCGCTTCCCCGAGGAGGACTATCTCAAGGGCACACAAGACATCGCGACCCAGAACCTCAAGAAAGTCGAAGCCGTCGCCACCGCGGCGGGCATACCGTTCAAGGCTTTTCATGCCTTCCAGATGCACCCCTGGGAAGCCATTATCGAGACGGCCAAGGAGCAGGGCTGCGACCTGATCGTCATGGCCTCGCACGGCCGGCGCGGCCTTGCCGGGCTGCTGATCGGAAGCGAGACCAAGAAAGTGCTCACCCACACCACCATCCCGGTCCTGGTCTGGCGCGGCGCATAGCTGGAACCTGCCGGCCCGGCTTGCCAGCGCGCGCGACGCACGTATGTTGACGGCACGACCGGCGGCGACCGTCGGCGCACTGTCTGAACGCGCGACCTGCAATGCGCGGCACCGGAGGAAGCCCATGTCCAAGAGCGCGCGCTGGAAACAGCGGCCGGAGAATTCCACCTGGGGCGATTATGGCCCCGACGACCAGCTCGGCCGCATGAACGAGCTCAATGCCGAGCGCGTAAGGCGAGCTGTCGCCGAGGTCAAGGAAGGGCGCGCGTTCTGCCTGTCCATGCCGCTGGATCTGCCGGGCGGCAATGTGCTCAATCCGCGCCGCCATCCGCCGCTGCTGAGGCCCACCGTCCGCGCCGACCGGCCGAACTGGATCTATCGCACTGACTTCGATCATCCCGGCCTCACCGACGTCATCAACGACGACATGGTGCTCCTGCATTTGCAGTACTCGAGCCAGTGGGACACGCTCGCGCACGTCGGCTCTCTGTTCGATGCGGATGGTGACGGCGTCGCCGAGCCCGTGTTCTACAATGGCTTTCGTGGTGACACCGACATGGTGGGTCCGAGCGACCCCAAGCAGGCGGGCGCAACACCCGGTACGTTCGTCGAGGCCAAGGCGACGTCGAGCGCCAAGAAGCTCGGCGTCGAGAACCTCGCCGAGAAGTGCCTGCAGGGCCGCGGTGTGATGATCGATCTCTTCGCGCATTTCGGCCGGCGCAAGCACGCCGTGACCTACGACGATCTCATGCGCGTGATGGCGGCCGACGGCATCAAGGTGGAGCCCGGCGACTTCGTGTGCCTCCGCACGGGATTCGACGAGGTCATCTTCGAGCAGAAGGGCAATCCGACCGAGGAAGCCATGCACCAGACGTGCACGGGCCTCGATGGCAGCGACACGAAGCTGCATCAGTGGATCACGGAATCGAAGCTCGTTGCGCTCATCTCCGACAATTATGCCGTCGAGGTGCACAACGCGCCGCTCAAGCCCGGTCAGTGCGCGGCGCTCCCGCTGCATCAGCACTGCCTGTTCAAGACGGGCGTCAATCTCGGCGAGATCTGGCGGCTTTCGGAGCTGGCGGACTGGCTGCGCGCGAACAATCGCAGTCGCTTTCTCATGACGGCGCCTCCGCTCAACCTGCCGGGTGCGGTCGGCTCGCCGGCGAACGCCATCGCGACGGTGTGAGCCGGCTCACATGAGCTGGATCACAGGCGTCGGCCTGCTGCCGTTCGGGCGTCACGAGGGCAAGAACACGATCGACCTCATGAGTGAGGCGGCGACGCTGGCGCTCGACGACGCGGGCTTGAAGCGCGGCGATATCGACGGCGTGCTCACGGGCTACGCCACGACCATGCCGCACATCATGCTGGCGACGGTGTTCTGCGAGCATTTCGGCCTGAGCCCGGCTTATGCGCACGGGCTTCAGGTCGGCGGCGCGACGGGCTTTGCCATGACCATGCTTGCGCATGAGCTGGTCGCGGCGGGACGTTTAAATCATGTACTCGTCGTTGCAGGCGAAAACCGGCTGTCGGCACCGGGCGGGCGCGACAAGGTCGTCGAGACGCTGGCACAGGTCGGTCATCCCGTGCACGAGGTGCCACTCGGGCCGACCATTCCGGCGTATTACGGCCTCGTCGCCAATCGCTACATGCATGAGCACGGCCTGAGCGAGGCCGATCTCGCCGAGCTTGCCGTGCTCATGCGCACGAATGCGGCGACGCATCCGGGTGCGCAGTTCCGCGAGCCGATCACGGTTGCGGATGTGCTCGCTTCGAAGCCCATTGCGCGACCGCTGAAGCTGCTCGACTGCTGCGCGACGGCGGATGGTGCCGTGGCTTTCGTGGTCAGCCGCGAGCGTACGGGCACTGCTGCCGTGCGGATCATCGGCGCGGGGCAAGCTCACACCCATCAGCACATCAGTGAAGCGCCGAGCCTCACCGAGTTCGGCGCGCGTCTCTCCATGGACCGCGCGATCGCAGCGAGCGGACGCAAACTCGCGACGACAGACGCCGACTATCTCGCGATCTACGACAGCTTCACGATCACGCTCGCCATCCTGCTCGAAGAGTTGGGGTTGGCACCGCGCGGACAATCCTGCCGCATGGCGCGCGAGGGATATTTCTCGCGAGCGGGCACGAAGCCGCTCAACACGCACGGCGGGCTCATGAGCTACGGCCACTGCGGCGTTGCGGGTGCGCTTGCCCATCTCGTCGAGACGCAACTCCAGATGACCGACCGCGCAGGCGATCGCCAGGTTGCAAATGCGGGTCTCGCCTTCCTGCACGGCGATGGCGGCGTCATGTCCTCGCATGTCAGCCTGATCATGGAGCGCCAACCATGAGCGACGCCATCCGCTATCAGCGCTGCGCGCCATGCGGTCACGTCTGGTACTTCGTGCGCAACTTCTGCCCGCAGTGCGGCGCGCGCGAGCCGGCGACGTCCGAGGCTTCCGGTAGCGGTGTCGTCCACGCCGTGACCATTGTCGAGCGCGCACCAACGCCGGATATGAAAGCGCTCGCGCCCTATACGCTCGTGATGGTCGATGCCGATGAAGGCTTCCGCCTCATGGCGCATGGCACGCCCGGCCTCGCGATCGGCGACCATGTATCCGGCAGCGTCATCGAACTTGCCGGCCGCCCCATTCCCTTCTTCAAGCGCGCCTGAGGTGCACTCATGTCCATCGATAGCCTGAAGCCGCTGCTCGCCCCGCGCTCCATCGCCGTGCTCGGCGCATCGGAGAACCCGAACAAGATCGGCGGGCGGCCGCTCGCGTACCTGAAGCGCTTCGGCTTCAAGGGGCCGGTGTGGGCGATCAATCCGACGCGCCCCGAAGTGCAAGGTTTCAAATGCGTCGCGAGCCTGGATGACCTTCCCGAAGTTCCCGACACGGTCGTCGTTGCCGTACCGGGCGACAACGCCGTCGCGGCCGTCGAAGCCTGCGCCAAGAAGGGCGTGAAAGGCCTCGTGTGCATGACGTCGGGCTTTGGCGAGACGTCCGATCCCGAGGGCAAAGCCAAGGAAGCACGCATGGTCGCAGCCGCACGTGCCGCGGGTATGCGCATGGTCGGGCCGAACACGCAGGGCCTCGCGAACTTCGGCAATGGTGCCGTGTCGAGCTTCTCCACCATGTGGTCGGAGTCCGAGCCGTTCGATGGACCGATCGCCGTTGTCAGCCAGAGTGGCGCCATGAGTGCGGTGCCGGTCGGCTTGCTCTTCGAGCAGGGTCTCGGCGTGCGCTACTCCCTCGCCACGGGCAATGACGCGGATGTGTCCGTGCTCGAAATGGCGTCCGCTGCGGCGAGCGATCCCGACATCAAGTTGCTGCTCCTCTACATCGAGAGCATTCCGCGCCCCGATCAACTCGAAACACTCGCGCGCATCGCGCATGACCGCGGTGTGTATGTCGTCGCGCTCAAATCGGGCCGCACGGAAGCTGGTCAGCGCGCCGCGCTCTCGCACACGGGCGCACTCGCCAACGAGGATCGCGTGGTCGATGCGGCGCTGGAACGCGTCGGCATCTGGCGCGCGCGGAATATCGGCGAGCTGGTCGCTGCCGCGCAGATCTATCTCAAGGGCTGGAAGCCCAAAGGGCGCCGTCTCGTCACCATCTCCGGCTCCGGCGCAACCGGCGTCATGAGCGCGGACGAAGCCACCTTCGCCGGGCTCGAAATGGTGCGCCTCGAAGGTCCTGTGCGCCAGAAGCTCGATGCCATCCTGCCGACGTTCGCCTCCGCGGCCAATCCGATCGATCTCACGGCAGCCCTGCTGCAGAACAACCGCCTGCTCTCGGACATCCTGCCCGTGCTTGCGAACGAAAACGCCGCGGACAACTTCATGATTGGCTTTCCGATCGCCGGTCAGGGCTATGACGTGCCGACCTTCGCGCGGGATACAGCGGCGTTCGCGGGCGCGACAGGCACACCGGTCGTCGTGTCGGCATGGCAGAAGTCCGTCGCGGATGTCTTCAAGGCGGCAGGCGTGCCGACATTCCCGCTGGAAGCAGACGCCATCGCCGCGCTCGCGCGCCTCGCGGAGCACAACGCCCTCATCGCGCGCGCGAAGGCACGTCCGGCATACGACTGGGCGCGGCCAAAGGAAACCACTACCGGCGCAGGTCGCGTGCTCAATGAAGCCGACAGCCTCGACGTGCTCGCGCGGGCGGGCCTCGCCGTCGTGCCGCATCATCTCTGCCGCACGGCGGCACAAGCCGCGACCGCATGGCGCAATCTCGGCGGGCCCGTCGCCGTCAAGGGCTGCTCCGCCGATCTTCCGCACAAGAGTGAGCATGGGCTCGTCCGTCTCGGTCTCGACAACGAGGATGCGGTGGGCGCGGCCTTCCGCGACATGGAGCAGGCGATCGCCAAAGCCGGCGCGACCTTCGACGGTGTGATCGTCGCGCGCATGGTGCGCGGCCAGCGCGAGCTCATGATGGGCGCGCACCGCGATCCCATATTCGGTCCGGTCGTGGCACTCGGCGATGGCGGCAAGTACGTCGAAGCCATGCCCGATGTGCGCCTGCTGCTGCCACCCTTCACGACCGATGACGCGCTCGCAGCGCTGCGCTCGTTGCGCTGCTGGCCCGTGCTCGCGGGAACGCGCGGCGAGCCTGCGGTGGATATCGAAGCGGTGGCGAAGGCCGCGGTGGCCGTCGGCGATCTCGTCACGAAGTCGACTCCGCGCATCCTGAGCCTCGACATCAATCCGCTGATCGTCGGCGCCGAGGGCTATGCGATCGTCGATGCCGTGGTGGTGCGGGCATCCGACTAATTCGCGCCTTCGGCGCGACGAGGGCCAGCCCTCGCTCGCGGCGCAGCCGCGAATTGAGGCCAGCCATCACCCTCAAACCGCCCCATCCAGGCCGCAAAATGGCCATGCCTACTCGCATTGTGGTTGTAGGTCCCGCGCGCCGAGGCGTGCCGACTGCGGGGAATTCTATATGCGTGTCGTGGTGTGCATTCTGGCGATGCTGATGCTCGCGTTCGGCGCGGGCACGGTTGACGCCCAGCGCCGCGCCACGCTGCAACCGCCGCCGGAACAATCACAGCAGCAGCCACCTCCGCAGCAGTTGACTGCCCAGACGATCCTCAAGTGGATCAACAGCTATCGCGAGAAGCCGGAGCCG
The DNA here is from genome assembly GCA_023410905.1 of Pseudomonadota bacterium. Classification (GTDB taxonomy): domain Bacteria; phylum Pseudomonadota; class Alphaproteobacteria; order Rhizobiales; family Hyphomicrobiaceae. Next base: position 7,904 of record JAEYPL010000199.1, on the reverse strand, counting down.
GAAAAACTCCCGCAGGCCGTGAAAGCGATGAGCGGGATCGGCCTTTTCAAGGAGCTCGATCAGGCGGGCGTCTATCAGGGGTTCATCGCTGGCGTGCTCGCGGCCAATCCCGAGATTGCCGAGAAGCTGATTTCGGAGATGTTCCCGCTGCCGCCAGAGGATCAAGTGGTGATCGTGCGTGCGATCGCCTATTCGGGGCTCAGGGGCTGGAAGGAGCTTCTCAAGAAGTTCGTCGAGCGCATGCCGACGCGAAAGGTGTTGATCGAGCATCATCTCTACGGCAAGGGCGCCACTTTCGAGACGCTGGATCTGAAGGCATCACCCGCACATATCGACATCATGTGGGGGCATTACTTCGCCTCGGGCAATTTTAAGGGCGTCGACCGCATCATCACGGTGCTGCCCTGGTCGAAGGACCGCAATGACGTCGAGAAACTGACGCTCGGCAGCATGGCCAAGTGGACATTGGCGACGAACCTGCAGTCCGATCCCCGCCTTCTGGCCTATGCCAAGCGGCAGCTCGAAACGGCACCGAAGGATGCGGCCAAGGAACTGCGCGAGGTCATCACCGCTGCGGAAACCTACGAGACGGGCGCCATTCGCAAGCAGGCCGTTGCGGCCGTGGAAGAGCTGCGCCGCAAGGGGCCGGAGCACGTGCGCAATGTTTCCTGGTGGGGGCAGGCGGGGCAGACGGCGCTGGCCTTTGGCTGCATTGTGGCGAGCGCTCTCGGGCAGGCGCAGGTCGGCATTCCCTGCGTGATCGGCGGGGCGCTCTCGAACGTGGCGTTGAAGTATATGGTGCCGACGGAGTAGGGCGCGGCCGGACGATAGGCGGGCTCCGAGGTCGCAGCCAAAAGGGGTGGCGCGAAGCGTCTGCGTTTGCTAGAAGCCACGGGCCTTCGGGCAAACCCCTGATCCGCGGTAGCTCAACGGTAGAGCAACCGGCTGTTAACCGGTTGGTTGTAGGTTCGAATCCTACCCGCGGAGCCAATTGGGGTATTGAATTCATTGATAAATCTTGCCTGACCGTTCTCCCGCCCCTTGGCTTATGGATCTTTGGCTGGCCGGTGGACGTAGCGGTCATTTCTCATCCGCGCCATCCCGCTTGATGCCCCGTTTTCAAAGGTCAGACCGCGCCCTGCCGGACTCTGAGGCTGGGTTACCGTAGTGGCGCCCTCACGCCAGCGTACCTCAGTCGACGATGTGGTAGCCGCCATCGATGTAGAGTGTGTCGCCCGTGATGAGCCTGGCGGCGTCCGTCGCGAGGAAGGCTACGGCGGCGCCGACATCGTCTATCGAAACCAAGCTGCGCGTCGGCGCCTTGGATTCGGCCTTGCTCAGAAGCTCATCGAAGTCGGAGATGCCCGAAGCTGCACGGGTCTTGAGCGGGCCGGGCGAGATCGCGTGCACCCGGATCTTTTTCGGGCCGAGTTCGGCAGCCATGTAACGCGTTGCCGACTCGAGCGCCGCCTTCACCGGTCCCATCATGTTGTAATGCTCTACGACCATCTGCGAGCCGTAGTAGGTCATCGTGAATGCAACGCCGCCGTTCTTCATGAGCGGCTCCGCGAGCTTCGTCATGCGGATGAAGGACCAGCACGAGAGCTCCATCGCGATGAGGAATCCCGCCTTGGAGCAATCGACGACGCGGCCCTGGAGGTCCTCCTTGGGCGCAAAGGCGATCGAGTGCAGCAGGATGTCGAGCTGCCCCCATTTTTTATCGATGTGCTCGAATGCAGATTCGAGCTGGCCTTCCTTGCCGAGATCGAGGGGAAGCAGCGCCGACGCGCCGATCTCGCGCGCCAGCGGCTCCACGTAGGCGCGAGTCTTGTCGTTCAGGTAGGTAATCGCGACGTCCGCACCGAAAGCATTGAACGCCTTGGCGCAACCCCAGGCGATGGACTTGTCGTTGGCTATGCCGGTGACGAGCGCCTTCTTGCCCTTGAGAAGCGTCAGCGACGACAGATCGATCATGCTCGCAACTCCCGGACAGGTTGGCGGACGCGCTCCGACACGACGCGCCATGTGTGGCGCGCGATCATCTGCTCCTCATCGGTCGGAATGACGTAGCAGCCGACCTTGGAGCCGGGCGCAGATATACGCATCGCATTTTGCGCGTTTGCGTCACCGTCGAGCTCGATGCCAAGCCAATCCAACTGACGGATGACGGCTTCGCGAATGCTCGGCGCATGTTCGCCGATGCCGGCGGTGAAGATGAAGCCGTCGAGACCGCGCATGGCGGCGGTCAGGAGGCCAGCAAAAAGCACGATCCTGTAGGTGAAGTACGCGAGCGTCATCTTCGCGCGTGGATCGGGACTCGCCAGCAGCTCGCGGACATCGTTGCTGATGCCCGAAAGCCCCTTGAGGCCGCACCTTTTGTAGAGAAGGTCACTGAGCTCGGCAGGCCCGAGGCGCTTCTGATCCATAAGATAGAGGACGACCCCCGCATCGAGCTGCCCTGGCCGCGTGCCCATGGGGAGACCGTCGAGCGCGGTGAAGCCCATGGTGCTTTCGACGCTGCGGCCGCGAGCAATCGCGCACATGGAAGCCCCGCTGCCGAGATGTGCGACGATGATTTTCTTATCCACCAGCTCCGGCGCGAATTCGCCGAGACTTTGGGCGATATACTCATAGGAAAGCCCGTGGAAGCCATAGCGTCGGACGCCTTCGTCATAGAGATCTTGCGGAATGGCATAGCGGTCGGCGATCTCGGAATGTCCGCGATGGAATGCCGTGTCGAAGCACGCCACCTGCGGCAGATGGGGTTGCCTTTCGAGCAGGATGCGGATGGGCGCGAGATTGTTCGGCTGATGGAGCGGCGCGAGCGGCACGAGCGCTTCGAGCTTGCGCATGACCGCATCGTTTACGATGGTCGGTGCGCTGAACGCGGGTCCGCCGTGCACCACGCGATGGCCCACCGCGATCGGCAATGATCCGCTGCTGTATGCCCTCACGAACTTGACCACTTCGTCGAGCGCACCCGGCACGCCGTCGATCTCATCCGCCGGCCATACCCGGTCGATGAGCGGCTTATCTTCGCCCGATGCGTAGAGATGCGGGCGCGAGCCGATGCCGTCGAACTGCCCTTTCATGAGGCGATCGCATCGCCCGTTCTCATCGAGCGAGAACAGCTGGAACTTGATGCTGGAGCTGCCGGCATTCACTACGAATATCGTGTCGCTCATGGTTCAGCTCGATATGGGGCGACCCGTCTTCCGGCTGTAGGCGAGCAGGGAGGCGACAGCGCAGGAAGCGAGGCGCGACCGCAGATTGTCCGCGCGCGAGGTCAGTATGATCGGCACGCGCGCGCCGAGAACGATGCCGGCGGCATCCGCGTTCGAAAGGAAAGACAGGTTCTTCGCGAGCATGTTGCCCGCTTCGAGATCCGGCACGACGAGGATCTGCGCCTTGCCGGCAACGGGGGACTTGATGCCCTTGATACGCGCCGCTTCCTCGCTGATGGCATTGTCGAACGCGAGGGGACCGTCGAGCTCGCCGCCTGTGATCTGCCCGCGATCGGCCATCTTGCAGAGCGCGGCCGCCTCGATCGTCGAAGGAATAGCTACGGTCACGTTTTCGACCGCCGACAGGATCGCGACCTTGGGCGTGCCGAGACCGAGCCCGACAAACAGGTCGATCGCGTTCTGTACGATGTCACGCTTGGCCATCAGATCCGGCGCGATGTTGACGGCAGCGTCGGTGATGAACAGCGTCTGCGGGTGCGTCGGCACATCCATGATGAATACGTGACTGACGCGCCGACCCGTTCGAAGGCCATCGCGCTTCGTGACCTCGCCGAGGATTTCATCCGAATGGAGGCTGCCCTTCATCAGCAGCTCGGCCTTGCCTTCGCGCACCAGTGCGACGGCGCGCTCGGCGGAGGCCTGGCTGTGCGGCACATCGACGATCTCGATGCCGGCAATATCGAGGCCGAGCTTTTCGGCAATGCCGCGGATCTTGTCCGCCGGACCGACCAGTATCGGCTTGATCAGGCCGGCTTCGAATGCTTCGATCGTGCCCATCAACGCGCTCTCGTCGCACGGGTGTGCAACGGCCGTCCAAAGCGGCGGATTGGTCTTGGCCGCATCGATGAGGCGCTCGTACTTGGCGTGCTGTCGTACATCGAGGCGGTGGGGCGGCTTGAGCTGAGCTGTTGCCTTAGCCATGACAATCACCCGATCTTCGAGCTAGCGGCGGCCCACTACCATTTGAGGTTCAGGGCAACGGTCCCAGGCACACCGCCTTCGAAGCTGATCACCTCGGCGGTCATCTTGAAACCCTTGGGCTTGAGCTCCCGATCGAAGAACTCGTAGGCCTTCTTCGCGAAGCCATCGAGCGACTCCGGCCAGTCAGCGTCGCCGTTGTTGATGCGGCGGCCGCGGTCGTTGCAGTACTGACAGGGAAACGTCAGCACCTCGATCTGGTGCCTGCCCTGCCTTGCCGCGATGGTGATGGCATCGTTGACGCGCTGGATGACATTGGGATGGACTTCACGGGCCAGGAAAGCTTCGTGCAGATCCTTCTTCACTTTCTCTTGCTTGAGTTTGTACTGGCGCTCCTCGTCCATTTTGGACGCCTCGGCTTCGGAGGAGATCTCTTTGAGGTCACGCGGGCTGAGGAAACCGGCCATGATACGCATCCTCGTTCTGTTCTGACGGGCATTCGTCGGAGTTAGTTCCTGCGACTCAGTTCCTGCGATCTCGATGCGCTTGCCGTTCTGAGATGCGGCGGCGCGTCGCCATTACGGCGCGACGGACGCTCGTCATCCAGCTTCAGCAGCGGCTCGATCTCGGCCAGTCTCTCTTTCGCGGCTGCTTGGCCGACCACATTGACAATGCGGCGCAGTCGACCGATCAACTCGTCGGCGAGGTCGCGATCCTTGGCCAACATCTCGGGTATCGCATCCAGGCAGGCACGTTCGTCGAGCTGAAGCATGAAGAACTGATCGCGCAGGAGTTTCTTGAACTCGCCGAGCGACATGCCGCTTCCCGCCTCCTCGCGCGCCCGCCGCAGCAGATTGAAGCCACGCTCGTCCACCATGCCTTCCGGCAGGCGCACATAGAGCAGCGCGCGCGTCATGGCCTCGCGGGGGCCGCCGTCCGGTATGGCGCGCTTGATCTCCTCGATGCGCCGCTCGGCGAGCGCACGACGGGCGCCGTCCTCACCTGACTGCGCGCGGACCTGCCGGTCGGAGGCCTTGAGCCCGACGAGGGCCTGAAGAAACGGCGAGCCATAAACCGCGTAGAATGCGTTCTCATACATGGCATCGCGCCAATCGCGGTAGGCGTCGAGACCTCTCTCGACGTGCTTGGACATCTGCTCCTGTGCCTGCCACATCGGATTGTCGGCAGGGACGGCGCGGCGATATCCCCGTGCCATGTCGATGAACGCATCCATCGACTGAAGGAAGGGGTTCTTTGCCGAGAACATCTCGTACTGCAGTCGCAGGGGATGGAGATTACGCATCCAGGTCGCCGCGCCGTCATTGGCGAAGCCGCGGATCCAGGGCCGCATGAATGTCCGGTAGAGACCGAGATTGATCTCCGACACGCGCGCGGCCGTAGCAAAGCAGCGCTCGTCCTCCTCGCTATTGGCTCCGAGCGCGCGGATATCATCGAGCGTTCTCGTGGCGAAGCGCACGAGGTAATCCCCCGTCACCAGGTCCGATGTGGGATCGCTCTCGCCCTTTGGTGTCAGGACGGCTTCGTATAGCCCGGGCGGCAGCACATCGATGAGATCGATGTTGCCCGCGAACTCGTCGTGCTCCTTCCTGGCCACGGAGGCGGAGACGAAGATGCCGAGATGGCCGATGGTATCGTGCAGCGCGTAGACGATCGTCTGGCCGTTGGCGCGAATTTCGTCGACGCTCTTGTATAGGTCGAGTATCCAGTCCAGCGCCTGCTGCGGCGGCGTGATGTTGTCGGCCCTCGAGCAGAACACCACGATGGGCGAGCGGATATTGCGCAGGTCGATGCGCGTTCCATCGGACGCCGTCATGCTGCCGGAGGTGAGCTTGTTGCCGACGAAAAGCTCGTCGGCGATGAACTGCATCTCCTCCGCATTGAGCACGACATGTCCGCCCCACCATTCCTCGAACTCGAGATAGCGGGGACCTTCCGTGTCGATCTTGGAGTAGAGGTTATAAGCTTTCGACCAGTACGTGTTCGATGGGTTGAGGTTCTCGAAGTTCGACACGAGCCACGCGCCGTCGAACTTGCCGTTACCGAGATCTCCCATGAGCGCGGCGAGCCACGTCCCGCCGAGGAGGCCGCCGGTGTAGCGCATCGGGTTTTTCCCGTGCACGCCCGCCCAGTAGGACAGCGGCGAGCCCGCAACGATGATCGGCCCAATCAACTCGGGGCGCATCGCGGCGAGGAGCATGACGGCCCAGCCGGCCTGGCAATTGCCGATGACGGCCGGTTTGCCCTCGGCCTCGGGATGGAGCGCGGTCACGTGCTCGATGAATGCCGCCTCCGCGTGAGCAATGTCCTCGATGGTCTGGCCGGCGATGGGATCGGGAAGAAAGCCGATGAAGTAGCAGGGATGGCCAGCCTTCATCGCGACGCCGATCTCGCTGTCGGCCTTGAAGCCGCCGATGCCCGGGCCGTGCCCCGCCCTCGGATCGACGATGACGAACGGCCGCTTCCGCTCATCGAGTTCGATGTCGTCCGACGGTAAGACACGCGCGAGAACATAGTTGACCGGGCGTGGAAGCTGGCGCCCGTCCATGGCGAGTTCGGCCTTGAATTTGAGGACGTGCGGCGCCGCCTTTGCGGCATGATCAGTGTAGCGTTCTCCGCGCTCTCGCATCACGTCCAGGAAGAGGGCCGAACGCTGAAACGCGTCGGTCCAATAGTCCGCTACAGTATCCAATAGGGGCCATTGGGGTGGGGGCAGGCGAAGTGTAGCCTGATCGTGCGTGCGCATGGATGCGGCCCTCGCTGACGGGCTTGGCGACAATTCCTGTAATGCGGATGCCAAGCGACCTGGCCCCCTACAGGTCCGAGTGATTGCGCATTAACGATGCTGCCGGCGCTGCTCGCCCGCTATCGGTGTTTCCCCCGATCTTTCTACGGTGCGGCCCTGGGTCGCGGCCAGGATTCGAAGGGCGCAACGACCGTCCGCTAAGCGCGGTTCGGCGTGCCCTCGCCCGGATGTACGGCGAGATCGCTGCTCGCAGCAGCGGTGTCCAGCAAGCGCGACTGGGCGAGTTCGCCGACCGCCTCGAGAATTGGATAGGCGACCGACGTAAGGTGCGAGCTGATGCGCTTGAGGTCGCGAATAATGTCGAGATGGATCGAGCTCGTCTCGATTGACTGCGAGCGTCCTTCCCTGAGCCGCGAGAAATGTCGGTCGGTGGCTTCGAACTCCGCGGTGCGCACGGTCGTCTTCCCGCGCAGCAAGCGGCGAGCGAGCGCCACGTCGCGCGTCGCGAACACATTGAGCGCAAGGCGCATGTGATCCATGACCTGACCGTGGAACTTGCGGAGCTCCGCGGCGCCTTCGGGCGAGAAGGCATAGCGCTTCTTGATCTTCTTCGCGGCGAGCTCCATCAGATTCTTGTCGATGATATCGCCGATGTGTTCGAGGTTCGTGGTGAAGGTCAGAATCTCGACATAGCGGCGGCTGTCCTCCTGCCCCATGTCGGCCTTCGACGCACGGATCAGATAGAGCTTTATGGCCTCGTGCAGTCCATCGACCTCGTTGTCGGCGCGCTCGACGTCGCGCACGGCCTTGATGTCCGAGCCCTCGATCGCCGGCAGTGATCGCTCCAGCATGTTGAGGACGAGATCGCCCATGACGAGGGTCTCGCGCATGGCGCAGGCGAGCGCCTCCGATGGCGTATCGAGCGCACTCGGGTCGAGGTGACGTGGCGTGCTGCGATCGAGGTTCGCGACCGGATC
>JAEYPL010000080.1 GCA_023410905.1 Pseudomonadota bacterium | reverse complement strand
CATCCTGGCCGCGCTGGAGGCCAGTGGCGGCAAGGTGTTCGGAAAAGGCGGGGCAGCGGAGATTCTCGGCATCAAGCCGACCACGCTCGCTTCGCGCATACGCTCGATGAATATCGATACGAAGCAGCGCCCGGCTTTGTGAGATTGCACGACTGCGCACCCAACGGCACGGCGGCAAACGCTGGCCGACTTAGTCCTTGCCACTCCAGTGAACGAGGCGCGCCTCGAGCGCACGCACGATGCGATCCAGCGTGTAGCCCATGATCGCCATGATGAGCACGCCGACAAGCACGATGTCGGTCGAGAGATACTCCGCGGCCGTCAAGGCCATCCAGGCAATGCCCTCGGAGGTTGCGGTCAGCTCTGCGCCGACCAGCATCGTCACGCCGATCGAAAGCGCCACGCGAATGCCCGTGAATATGCCCGGCAGGCTCGCTGGCAGCACAACGCGCCTGAAGACCGTCAGCGTGCTGGCGCCCAAGGCTTGAGCGGCCTGGATCTTCTTCTGGCTCACCGAGCGCACGGCCTGCATCGCGCTGATGACGATGATCGGAAATACAGGGGCGGCGATCACGACGATCTTCGAGAGATTGCCGATGCCGAACCAGATGAGGAACAGCGGCAGAAGCGCGAGCTTCGGAACAGGACGAATAGCCTGTATGGGCGGCTCGATGACGGCGCGAATGGGGCGGCTCATGCCCAGCAGTAGACCGAGCGGCACACCGATCAGAATGCACAACGAGAATGCCGTCGCAAAGCGATAGAAGCTAATGCCGACATGGTGCGCGAGACTGCGGCCCTGATAGCCGTCCTCGAGCAATCGTTGGAAGGCTTCGAATACCGCGACAGGCGATGGAAGAAACAACGGCTTGATGAAGGGCTCCCATAGCCCCGAGCCGGTCAGGCCCACCCAGATGCCGAAAAGCACTAGGAAGGTTACAGCTGTGAGCCACCGATCACGACGATCCGCGCGGCGCTCGAGCGTCGCTTCGTCGAGGCCTTCGATCTGCTCCAATGCCTTCGTATGCGCCATCAGACTGCGGTCTCCAGACTTTGTGCGCGCTGGGCTTCCGATCGCAGCAGGCCGACGATCTCGCGCTTTGCCGCTGTGAACTCCGGTGTCGCTGCGATGAGGGGATCGGTGTTCTCGCTGAAGTGAGAGCGGAATGACGCCTTCACGCGCCCTGGACGGGCGGTCATGACCACGATGTGGGTTGCAAGAAACAGCGCTTCTTCGATCGAGTGCGTGATCCAGAGAATAGTCTTGCCGGTACGGCGCCAGATATTTCGGATTTCCTCCTGCAGCAGCTCTCGCGTTTGCTGATCGAGTGCGGCGAACGGCTCATCCATGAGCAGGATTTCGGGATCGTTGGCGAGGGCCCGTGCGATGCCGACCCGCTGCTGCATGCCACCGGAGAGTTCGTACGGATAGCGTTCCGCGAAGCCCGCAAGGCCGACCAGCTCGAGCAAACCGCGGGCGTCCTGTCGCGCTTTTTCAGCTGGCACGCCGCAAGCGCGCGGCCCGAAGGCAACGTTCTCGACAACGCTCATCCAGTTGAAGAGCGCGCCCTGCTGAAAGACGACACCGCGCTCGCGGCCGGGCTTCGTGATGGCGCGGCCATCGATCAATGCGCGTCCGGTTGTCGGACGCTCGAACCCGCCGACGATATTCAGAAGCGTGGTCTTGCCGCATCCGGACGGCCCGACGACGCAGAGGAAGTCGCCTGTGCTGACGCTGAGGTCAAGCGGCGCCAGCGCTTGAACAGCACTGGCGCCGGATCCAAAGCTCTTGCTGAGCTGCTCGACAACGAGCTTCGCCCCATCTCGGCGGTCCGGGCCATTCAGGTCAAACGGCTCAATGCTCAACGTCCAGACCTCCGATCAGGGATCGCTACGCGCTTTCGGTCAGACCATCTTCGCAAGGAACGTGCTGTCGATCAGCGGACCGAAGTCAGCCGGGACGTTCTTGATCTGATCGGCCTCTTTGAGGAACTCGGCTTGCGAGCGCGAAGCCTTGAGCATTCCCGAATCCTTGGAGCCCGGTTGTCCCATCCATTCGTTGGTCAGCTGCTCCTTGGGCGAGATCGTATGAATGCCCTTGATGATCGACTCGACGGCTTCCTTCGACGCCTGGAGGTAGGGCGCCATGACATCGACGACGGACTGCGGGTTCTCGCGGTACACGGTGTTGATCCGATCGAGTTCCTTGAGATAGGCGAGCACGAGATCCGGATGCTGCTTCTTGAAGGCATTGCGGCAGATGATGCCGTCAAAGATGACCGTGCCTTTCGGGATGAGATCACCGCTCTCAAAGATGATCTTCCCGCCATCCTTCACGAGATTGCCGAGGATGGGATTCCAGATGTAGGCCGCGTCGATGTCTTTACGCTGCCATGCGGCGACGAGCGCATCGGGCCGCAGATTGACGAGCGTCGCATCCTTTGCCGTCAGGCCAACCGTCTTCATGGCCGACAGCAATGCGAAATGGACCGACGTATTGAACGGGCAGCCAATGCGCTTGCCCTTCAGATCCTTGAGCTCGGCGATACCGGCGTCCGTGCGCACCGCCAGACACTCGCTCTCCTTCACGATCTTGTGGACGTAGACCATGGAGACGTCGAGGCCGTTGCAGAAGCCGACAATGAGCGGCGTCGAGCCGATGTTGCACAGATCCATGTTGTTCGCCGCCATGGCGGTCAGAATCTGAGGGCCGGCGCTGATGCCCTGAAATTCCACGGTCACGTTGGAGCCCATGGCCTTCTGCATGGAGCCGATGGCCTTGGAGTAGTTCTGCTGATTGGCGGAAGGGAAATGCCCCAGCATGGCCTTCGCTTGCTGCGCACGTGCGGCCTGCGGCCAGCCGAGCACGCCGGATGCCATCGATGCAATTCCGAGATTCGCGCCGAGAAGGCCGAGCTCACGCCGTGAGAAGCCGCTCTTTTTCGTCATCTGTAGTCTCCATACGCTGATTGAAGGCTGTCGAGATGTTCACGTGCTCGGAGGAAACTTGAATTTCAATTCAGCCTCGTCCCCCGGAGGCCGAACGCGGAATTGCCGTGTGATCCAGCGGAAGTGATGAGTTGGGAGAAAGATCCTCCTCGATGCGCTGCGCCGTTGTCCGCAACGCCGGGATGATCCTGTCGAGCCAGTTGCGCGTCACGCGATAGCTGGGCGCGGGCACGCAGACGCCCGCTACGACTTTGCCATCGGGCCCATGAATGGGAACGGCAACCCCGGTCACGTCGGTCCGCCATCCGCCGCGATAGAGTGCGTAACCGCGCATACGGATGCGCCGCAGCTCCTTGAGCAGCGAGTCGCGGTCACCGATCGTTCCGGGCGCTTTCTTCTCGAGGATGGGAGGAAGGCGGGCGATGACTTCCTCATCGCTGAGTGCTGCGAGCAGGACGAGGCCTGTCGACGTTGCGTGCGCCAAATTCCGATCGCCGACACGCGCGTGCACACGCACGGGCTGCGGACATTCGATGAGCTGGATGCAAACGGTCTGCGTGCCGTCGAGCATTCCGATATCGGCGCCCTCGGAAATATCCCGCACGAGTTGTGCGAGATGCGGCGCGCCTATGCGGCCGATCTCGAGCGGTCGCGCGCGGCTTCCGATTTCCCAGGCCTTGATGCCGATCACGTACGACTGATCGGCAAGCCGTTCGACGAGGCCGCGCCGCGTCAGCACCGCGAGAAGCTGGTGCACGTTCGATTTCGAAATCTCGAGCGCGGAAGCGATCTCGGTCAACTTCATGGATCGGCGGTGCGCTCCAAGGCATTCGAGGACGTCGAGGCCACTGCTCAGGCTCGATCGGCGCTTGTTCTCTTTTGTCGAACTGATGTTTTTCATTGACGGACGTTAAGTCAGAATGATTGTCTCCGTCAATCCCAACGCCTGCACAAGGATCCGGCTCCCCATGCGCAAAGAACTGCCGCTCAACGGACGGACGAAGGAAGCGCTTCTCGAGGAAATGCGCGCCATGAAGTCAGGCGATACGGACTGGCAGCGCGGTCGCGCGCCGCTGTTCGTGTTCAAGGCGACGGAGGGGCTTTACGAGGCCAATCGCGCTGCATTCTTCGAGTTTTTCACGGAGAACGCGCTTGGTGGGCGCCGTGCGTTTCCGAGTGTGAAGCGCATGGAGGACGAGGTCGTGGAGATGGCGCTGAGCCTCTTCCATGCGCCGGCCGATGCGCGCGGCTTCATGACGACGGGCGGCACGGAAAGCATCATCCAGGCCATACAGACATGCCGCGATTGGACTCGAAAGCAGCGGAACGAGCCCAAGCTGCGCGGGAATATCGTTGCAGCGGAGTCGGTGCATCCTGCCTTCAACAAAGGCGCGAAGCTGATGGATCTGGAGGTGCGGCGCGCACCCGTCGGGCCGGATTTCCGTGCAGATCCGGCCGCGATCGAAGCACTCATCGACGACGAGACGATCATGATCGTCGGCTCAGCGCCATGCTTTCCATATGGCGTCATCGATCCGATCGACGCACTCGGCGCGCTCGCGGAGCGCCGTGGCGTGTGGCTCCACGTCGATGCATGCGTCGGCGGATATCTTGCGCCCTTCGCGAAGATGATCGGTCGCGATATTCCGACATTCGATTTCTCGGTGCCCGGCGTCAGCTCGATGTCCGCCGATCTGCACAAGTTCGGCTTTGCGCCGAAGCCTGCATCGACGGTGTTTTATCGCACGCCGGAGAAGGCGGAATTCAACGACTTCGACTTCAGCGGCTGGCCGAACGGACGCTTTCTGACGTCGACGATCGTGGGGACGCGCCCCGCCGGTGGTGTCGCCGCAGCCTGGGCGACCTTCGAGTTTCTCGGTGTCGAAGGATACAAGCAGATCGCGCGCGACCTGTTGTCGTTCATCGATACGTACCGGCAGCGCATTGAAGCCATCGATGGCCTCAAGGTCATCGGCGATCCACATCTGTCGATTGTCGCCTATGGTTCGGAGGACTTCGATGTGTTCCGCGTTGCCGAGGTCATGCAGGCAAAGGGGTGGCTGCCCGGGCTCGTCCAGAAGCCGAAGGGCATTCATCGCATGATGTCGATGGTGCACGCGGTGTCGATCGACGATTACATCGCCGACGTGCAGGCAGCGGTTAAGGCCGTGCGCGCGGAGAGTGGCAGCAACGCCAAGCTGAAGGCGACGTACTGAAGCGGAGACTACGGAATGGCGACACCCTCGCTGGTCGGAACCTGGGCATTGGTCAGGGGAACCTGCACGGTTGGCGATGGCTCGCCTCGCGCAACGCCATACGGGCCCATGGGTTTGGGCCGCGCTTCATTTACCGAGGATGGTCGGATGGTGGCGGTCGTTTGCGACAGCCGACCTGAACTTCCAGCCGGCTCGGCACGAGAGTACAACTCGTACTGCGGCACGTACACATTCGACGGTAGCCGCCTCGTGACGAAGGTGTTCGCCAACTCGGATCCCAGCCGCTTGAGCGCGGACCAGGTGCGCGACATTCGCTTCGAGGGGAAGTATCTCGTGATGCGTCCGCCGGCGCGCGCGATGCCGGATGGAACCTCGGAGCAGCGCGAAATCTGGTGGGAGAAGATCGCGGACGTCTAGCGGGCGGCTTGTTGTTCACCGAGCGTTCTTGGTCCGGAGGCAATAGCGTCCGCCGACATGTCTCCTCCTGGATGCGGGTGCTGCGCAGGGCCGGGGAACGGCGGGGCCTCACCGCGAATTGATGGGGCAAGGTCTGCGCGCGGCTCGACCGCGCCGCGCGTCACTGGACCCGGGCGAGCTTTTGTGTAGGATCACTCAAAACTTCCGCCGCGTCGACCGGGCCTCGCGCTAGGCCTATGGAGACGCGGCATTTTCGGGGGTACCGGAAGAGATGGCAATGGCAGGTGACGGCGCGGCGGGGTCGGCCGGAAATCTGATGGCGGGTAAGCGGGGGCTCATCATGGGCCTCGCGAACAGCCGCTCTATCGCGTGGGGAATATCAAAGGCTTGTGCCGCCCAGGGCGCGGAGCTGGCGTTCACCTACCAGGGTGACGCTCTCAAGAAGCGCGTCGAGCCGCTGGCGGCCGAGGTCGGCTCCAAGATCGTGCTGCCGTGCGACGTGACGGATTACGCGTCCGTGGATGCCGTATTCGAGGCGCTCAAGGCGGAGTGGGGGCGGCTGGATTTCCTCGTTCACGCCATTGCCTTTTCGGACAAGGCGGAACTCGACGGGCGCTACGTGGACACGAGCGAGCGCAACTTCGTCCAGTCCATGCTCATCTCCTGTTATTCGTTCACGGCGCTGGCCCAGCGGGCCGAGAAGCTCATGACCGATGGCGGCTCTCTGCTGACGCTGACCTACTACGGCGCCGAGAAGGTCATGCCGCACTACAATGTCATGGGCGTTGCCAAGGCCGCGCTGGAGGCGAGCGTGCGTTATCTGGCCGCCGATCTCGGCAAGCAGGGCATTCGCGTCAATGCGATCTCGGCCGGACCGATCAAGACCCTCGCCGCATCCGGCATTGCGGACTTCCGCTACATCCTGCGCTGGAACGAATACAACTCGGCGCTCCGGCGCAATGTGACCATCGAGGAGGTCGGCAGCTCGGCCCTCTATCTGCTGTCCGATCTCGGTCGCGCGGTCACGGGCGAGATTCATCATGTCGACTCGGGCTATCACATCCAGGGCATGAAGAACGAGGATGCGCCCGACATCTCGGTCGTCAAAGGTGAGGGCTGAGCGGCCCGCCGCTTGATCTTATAGGCAAGACGCGATGAGCGAGGGGCACCAGGAGGGCTTGCGCGTCGATGCCCGCATTTTCATTCCGGATGCCGAGCTGAGCGAAAGCTTTATCCGCGCCTCCGGTCCCGGCGGGCAGAATGTCAATAAGGTCGCGACGGCCGTCGAGCTGCGCTTCGATGTGCGCGGCAGTCCCAGTCTCGCGCCGCCGGTGCGCCGCCGTCTCGAACGTCTGGCCGGACGCCGTCTCACCAAGGATGGCATTATCGTCATCCGCGCCGACAAATTCCGCACGCAGGACATGAACCGCAGCGAGGCGCGCGAGCGTCTGGTAGAGCTGATCCGCGAGGCTGCGACGCCGCCGAAGCCGCGCATCAAGACCAAGCCTACGAAGGCGTCACGCGAGCGGCGCCTGAAGGCCAAAGACGAGCGCGGCCAAGTAAAACGTGGGCGCAGTAAGCGCATATCATTCGACTGACCGTATTCGTGCGGTGCTGCGGAGTGGGGAAGACATGATGATTTCGGACCGGCGGCCGGACGAGGTGTTGATCGCGCCGGGCGAAGGTGTGGGGGGCGTGCCTATCTGGCTCGCTGGTCAAGGCACGTGGAAGACGGCGCTGGCGCATTTGCCGGACGCGCAACTGGCGTGGCTGGAAGCCAACGGTTTCGATGGCGCCGCGCGCAAGACCGTGCTGCTGCCGGGATCGTCCGGCGCCTTGGAGGGCGTCGTGCTCGGCATCGGAACGCCCGATGGACCGAATGCGGGTGTGTCCACGGCAACCCTTCTCGGGACGCTGCCCCCGATGCTGCCGGCCGGCACGTATCGCCTCGGCGATGCGACAGTCTACGATCCGACCATGGCTGTCATTGCCTGGGGCCTCGGTGCCTATGCCTTTCGCCGCTACAAGGCGAACGGATCTCGCAAGAGTGCGGCGCTTGTCATGCCCGAGACGGCTGACATCAAGCGCGCCATCGCGGCGGTCGAAGGCGTATGGCTCGGGCGTGACCTGATCAACATCCCGGCGAACGATATGGGGCCGGCGGAGCTGGAGCTTGCCGCCCGCGCGCTCGGCGCGCGGCACGATGCGGCCGTCGATGTCGTGATCGGCGATGATCTCATCGAGAAGAATTTTCCGCTCATTCATGCTGTCGGACGCGCGAGCGCCCGTCCGCCGCGTCTCATCGACCTCACTTGGGGCCGCGCCGATGCAGTGAAGATCACGCTCGTCGGAAAAGGCATCTGCTTCGATACAGGTGGCCTCGACATCAAGAGCGCGAGCGGCATGCTGCTCATGAAGAAGGACATGGGCGGCGCGGCGGCGGCTCTGTCGCTCGCCCACATGATCATGAGTGCCGGGCTCGATGTGCGGCTGCGCGTGCTGATCCCCGCAGCTGAAAACGCTATTGGCGGTTCGGCATTCCGGCCGAGTGACGTGATCCGCTCACGCGCGGGAATGACCGTCGAGATCGGCAATACGGATGCTGAAGGCCGCCTCGTGCTCGCCGACGCGCTGGCGCTCGCCGATGAGGAAGGGCCCGATCATCTTTTCACGTTCGCCACGCTGACGGGTGCAGCGCGCGTGGCACTCGGCCCTGATCTTTCGCCGTTCTTCTGTGATGACGAGGGCCTTGCGAGCGAGATCGGCGCCGCCGGTTTGGCCGTCGCGGATGCGGTGTGGCGTCTGCCGATGACCACGCCGTACGACTCCTGGCTCGAGAGCAACGTCGCGGACATGAACAACGTCGGCGAGGGCGGTTTCGCGGGCGCGGTGGTGGCTGCGATCTTCCTCAAGCGCTTCGTCAAGCAGGCGCGGACGTTCGCGCATTTCGACATCTACGGTTGGCGCCCATCACCACGCGCCCTCGGACCCAAGGGCGGCGAGCCGCATGCTGCGCGCGCCGTCTTCGAAGTCGTGCGCCGCATAGCCGGAAGCTGAGGGCCGACGCATGAACCAGTCGCCTCCGCTCGATCCGCGCCGCAATGCCTTCCGCGAGGATCTCGCGGATGCGCGACTGCAGGGACGCGTGACGGCTGCCCGTTTCATCAAGGGGCGCCCCGGGCAGGTGCGCGTTGCGATCGCGCCCGTATTCGGCACGCCGGATGCGGGTGCTGCGCTGACGACGCAGCTTCTGTTCGGCGAGAACGTGCGCGTTTTCGAGGAGAAGGACGGCTGGGCTTGGCTGCAGGGTGATGGCGACGGTTACGTCGGCTATGCGCCCGCGGCTGCCATTGGGCGCGAAGTGCGTGCGCCGACGCATCGCATTGCGGCGCTCTCGACGCCGGCACTTGGACGACCGGAAGTGAAGTCGCCGCCGCTGGTCGATCTTCCCATGGGTGCGCGTCTCACAGTCGAGCGCGAGGAGAATGGCTTTGCCGTCCTGGCGATCGGCGCGTTCGTGCCGATGCAGCATCTGGTGCCGATCGACACGCAGGCAACGGATTTCGTCGCAGTCGCCGAGCAGTTCCTCGGCGCGCCTTATCTCTGGGGCGGGCGCACGCGCGCTGGGATCGACTGCTCAGGTCTGGTGCAGATCGCGATGCAGGCGACAGGTTTCGCTGCGCCGCGCGACAGCGATATGCAACTTGCGGAGATTGGTAGCGCGCTGGAGATCAGCGCTGATCTCGCCGGATTGCGCCGCGGTGATCTCGTGTTCTGGCGCGGGCACGTCGGCATCATGACGGATGCTGCACATATGCTGCACGCCAACGCCTTCCACATGCGTGTCGTGGTCGAGCCGCTGGCTGAGGCCGTAACGAGGATCAAAGCGGCTGGCAGCGACATCGTCGGCGTGCGGCGGGTGTAGGTCGCTTCGGACGCGCCATGTCCCTTCTCCCCGCGCGCCGGGGGCAGGTTAGGTTTTGGGGCGGCCACACCCGCAGCCGTCCGCCGTTGCTGCC
>JAEYPL010000073.1 GCA_023410905.1 Pseudomonadota bacterium | reverse complement strand
ACCGGTGTGGCAGGCGGCCCCTGCGCCCGCGACGCGGACCTTGAGCCAGATGGCATCCTGGTCGCAATCCGTACGCAGCTCGACAACTTCGAGGATGTTGCCACTCTCCTCACCCTTCTTCCACTGGCGGCCGCGTGAGCGGCTGTAGAAGTGCGCGTGTCCCGTTTCGATCGTGCGGGCGAGCGCGTCGGCGTCCATCCAGGCGAACATGAGGACATCGCCCGTATCGGCATCCGTCGCGACGGCAGCCATGAGGCCGGCCTCGTCGAACTTCGGAGCGAAGGCAGCGCCTTCCTCGATGTCGAGGGGTGAGCCGCGTTCGGCAAAGGGCCCTGAAGCGGTGGTGCTCATGGCGCGTTCCAGTTCAGCGCTGTTCAAGCCGGGTGAAACGTTAGGTCCGCTGCTTGGCGTGGACCAACTGGAGAAAGCGGTCGCGGTAGCTGGCGTCGCTCTCGAAAACGCCGCTGAACCGAGTGGTGACGGTCGACACACCATGCTGGCGTACGCCGCGCATGGACATGCACTGATGTTCGGCCTCGATCAGGATCGCGACGCCGCGCGGCGCGAGTACCTTCTCGATGGCACCGGCGATTTCGGCCGTGAGCTTTTCCTGCGTCTGCAGGCGGCCCGCGAAGATCTCGACAACACGCGCGAGCTTCGAGAGACCGACGACGCGGCTGCCGGGCAGATAAGCGATATGGGCCACGCCGACGAACGGCGCGATGTGATGTTCGCAGTGGCTCTGCACGCGGATGTCGCGCAGCATGACCATATCGTCATACCCGCCGACGTCCTCGAACGTGCGCGAGAGCGCCTCGACCGGATCGGCGCCATAGCCGGCGAAATATTCCTCGAAAGCGGCCGCCACGCGCTTTGGTGTGTCGCGGAGACCCTCGCGATCGGGGTCGTCGCCCGCCCAGGCGAGCAGTGTGCGCACGGCGTCCTCGGCCTCGGCGCGGCTCGGCCGCCCAGACGCGCTATCGGGCGCGCTATCCCCCGTCAGCTTAAGGCGCGCGGCGCCATTCTTGTTGATCATCGGCTCCATGCGTTCGACCTTCCGGCGAGCGTTTCGGACCTGCGCTTATCATGTTTGGCCGGGCTTGTATCGCCTGGGTTCCCCGCGCCGCGCTTGAATTCGACCTCTGCGCGCGCGATATATCCGGCAGGGCGCATGGGTACGGTGATCGACGCCCGTCCAGTCAGGACTATGGCAGCACGAGTTGGCCAGCACGATGTGGGATGGCTGGTTCATCGCGACAAGATGGGCGACAAGCCGTCCGTCAGCGTATCTTTCGGTCGGCGCGTTGGTCAACCGTCGAGGGCGGAACAACATTAAGGCCTGAGGATCCCGAGGATCATGACAGAGCTGAGCGACCTCTATAGCCAGCGCATCATCGAGCTGGCCGCGGGTATTCCGCCGGCCAGCCGCTTGGCTGCGCCCGACGCGACGGCCTCGGCTCATTCGAAGCTTTGTGGCTCCACTATTGCCATCGAGCTCGCCATGAACGGCGATCGCGTCAAGGAATATGCCCAGACCGTCAAGGCTTGCCTTCTCGGCCAAGCCTCGGCCGCCATCATGGCGCGCAATATTGTCGGCTCCAGCGAAACGGAGCTGCGTGAGGTCGCCGCTGAAATGCGCCGTATGCTCAAGGAGAACGGGCCGCCGCCTTCTGGCCGCTGGGCCGATCTCGCCGCGCTCGAGCCGGTGCGCGAGGTCAAGGGGCGCCACGCCTCGACGCTGCTTGCCTTCGAGGCGGTCGTGCGCGCGTTGGACCAGATTGCCGAGAAGAGCGGTAAGCAGGAGGTCGCTGCCGCGCGCGATTGATGCGGGGCGGTTGCAACGATGGCGAACCCAATCGAGCACCTCACCAAGGAGATTGCCAAGGCGCCCGTGCGGCTCTACCGCTGGACGCTGAAGCCGCTGCTCGGCCATGAGTGCCGGCATCTGCCGACGTGCTCGGAGTATGCGCTCGACGCGATCGAACTCAACGGCGCGTGGCGCGGTTGGTGGCTCGCCGGCGCGCGCGTCTGCCGATGCCATCCGTGGGGCACGTCGGGCTATGACCCGGCGCCCGATGTGCGGGGCGAGCGTCACTGGTTCGCGCCCTGGCGTTATGGCCGCTGGTCACAGTGTCAGGTCGAGGCGGATCGAATGCCGCCTGCATAATTCGATATGCCGTCCGCATGGCCGCCGCGGGCATAGTACGACCGAAGGCGACAGCACCTCTTTCCAGCAGCCCGCGGTAAAATAACTACCGCGCACTCAATCTCTGCAGTCGCTCTTCGGCATCGCGCGCACCAAGTTCGCGCGCTTTCTCGTACCAGGTCCGCGCGAGCGCAATGTCGGGCTGGACGCCCGCCACGCCCATGATGGCGAGTTCCGCCGGGTCGTAAGTAGCAGCGAGCGCGAACGCGCCGTCCGCGAGATTGGCGTCGGCGGCGCGCCGGTAGAAAAGACGCGCGGCGGCAATATTGCCCTGCTGCGCCTGCGCGCGGCCACGCACGATGAACGCGAGCGCGCGCTGCTGATCCTCAGTCAGCGCGGGTGGCGCTTTCGGCGGCGGTGCAGTGGTCACGGGAACCGGCGGGCGCGGAGCCGGTGGTGGCGACGCTTCCAGCGGGGCCGGCGGTGTGCCGACGGAGGCGACACTACGCTCGCGCGGCGCCTCCGGTTGTTGAGGCGCGATCAACTCGGCTGCGGCGACCACGAGGGATGCGCGCGCATCCGCGAGGACCGTCCCGTCGATCTGCACGAGGGCAATCGTTATGTCTGACTTGCCGGCGACACCGACAGGTATCGAAATGCGCAGGTTCGGCAGGACGGAGAGCGGCACGGCCCAGGAGCCGGGCGCAATGGAGTGGCCCTCCGAGAGCACGACGGCGGGCGGCATGCCGCGAATGCGCACGAAGCTATTCCGCGGAATCGCGTCGATAGGCCCGATCTGGATCGGCAGGGGCGTCTCGCTGGCCGGCTCGACGAGAACGACCTTGCCGATGTTGATATGTGGCTTCTGCCCGACCTGCGCCTGAGCCTTAAGCCAATTCGAGTCGCCATCTTCCGTATCGGAGAGCGTGGCCGGACTTCCGAGCGCGGGAACGGCTGTTGCTGGCGTACTCGTCGTTATTGCAAACGTCACGATGCAGAGGCCTGTGGCGCCCCTCAAGATGCCGGCCATGGGCATCCGCATCCTCGTGTAAGTCATATCGCCCCCTTGCGCCGCCGATGCGGGCCTGCCTCGGCAGCGGTCGCCAGCCGCCGTGGCATCAGTTCTGCTTCTTCGTCCACTCGATGAACTGCTGGAAGAGTCGTTCCTGCTCTTGTGGATTGTCCGGCGCCGCGCGTGCCGCCTGGGCGCGAGCCAACGCGTGGTCGATCTTCGGCCGTGCAGAAGCCTGTGGAGGTGCCTTCACGATCTTGTCGAGCTTGTCCTGCATGGGCTGGAAGCGCTTCCAGCCAGGCACGTTGCCGGCGAGATTCACGTCCTTCCACTTCGGGTGATAGCCGGGCTCGCTCTGCAGGCGTGGGAACCGATCGTGGATGTAGTCGACGAGGCGCGAGACGCGCTGGAAGCGATCCGTGTCGCGCGGCCAGTCATAGACGGCGAGGAGCGCCGGCACGGCGATCGTCTCGATACGCTGGCCTTCCGGAATGAGTGCCGGATAGTCCTTCGACTCGAGATAGGCGGGCAAATAGTATTCGAGCTTGTCGTTGTACTCGACGGGCAGGAACTTGAAGCCCTCGGGGAAATCGCCTTTCAGGAATGGCGGTAGCGGTTTCGACGAAACCCAGACGGTCGCGGCGAACTTGCTTTCGCCTTTCCGCATGGACGCCATGGCGACATTGTGCGGAATGAACTGCGCGTCGATGTTGATGCCGAGCTGCTTGAAGATGATGGGACCGCTGTAGGCAGCGGCGGTGCCGACCGTGTTGAAGTTCACGGTCTTGCCTTCGAGATCCTTGACCGAGTTGATCCCGGGACCGGCGAAGATGTGCAGCTCGGACGGGAACAGATTCATCAGGTAATTGATGCGCCGTCCGATGCCCGCGATTTCCGGGTTGTTTTTGAAGTGCTCGAGAACATCGCCGTAGACGATCGCCGCATCGACGCCGCGGAGATACAGCAGGTCGAACACGTTATCGAAGGGCCCGCGCGTCACGATCGGGAGCACGCGCATGTTGTCGCCATCGTCGACGACGCGTGCGAGCTCGGCTGCGAACTGCAGCGGCGCGCCCTCGGTGCGGCCGGCGGCGAGCCCTACGGTCCAGGAATTGATGGCCTCGCGGCGCTTGGCTTCGGCCGACAGCGGCTGTGCCTGCTGAGCTTGCTTGGGGCGCTTCGCGGCCTGGGCAAGCTGCTGTTGGGCCTCGGCGCTCCCTATGAAGGGCGCTGCCGCGACGGCAAGGGCGAGCAGCATCCACGAGAGGATCCGGCTGCAACGCGTAACAAACATGAAAACCTCCGTTTCATCCGGTCGCAATGACCATCACTTCGGCGCCGCCATGCGGACATCCGGGCACACTCGCCTCCCAGCGGAAGGCGCTTCCTCGATAGTCCTCCCGGGGGATGGCGGAGCGCGCGTCAAGCGCGCGATCCAGCCTCATGGGCCTTTTGCGGCCTCTTGCCGGCCAATCGCGGCCGGAGGTCGGGCGGTGCGCAGGCGAGGCGAGCGGCCGCGGTAGATCGAAGATGTGCGCTCAGGGGCGGATGTAGGCGTAACCCTGGCCCTGCAGCTCTGCGA
>JAEYPL010000052.1 GCA_023410905.1 Pseudomonadota bacterium | reverse complement strand
GTCCTGCACCTGATGGCGCCGGCGAAGCTCGTGCCCGCCACGCTCACGCCGGGCGCCGTCGCCAGGGACGGAGCGGTCCATTACCCGTCCGCGGAGTAGTTGCATCGTGCACCGGCCGTTCCCACATCGCGCACCCTGTGAGGCCGCGTCGGCCGCCTCTTGACCAACGCGAACATTTGCGGAACATCCGAAACCGATGAGTCTCACTCAAATCTCTGTCCGCGGCGCCCGCGAGCATAACCTCAAGGGCATCGACATCGACCTGCCGCGCGACGCGCTGATCGTCATCACCGGGCTCTCGGGCTCGGGGAAGAGCAGCCTCGCGTTCGACACGATCTATGCCGAGGGCCAGCGGCGCTATGTCGAGAGCCTCTCGGCCTACGCGCGCCAGTTCCTCGAGATGATGCAGAAGCCGGACGTCGATCACATCGATGGGCTCTCACCGGCCATCTCCATCGAGCAGAAGACGACCTCGCGCAATCCGCGCTCGACAGTCGGCACGGTGACGGAGATCTACGATTACCTGCGTCTGCTGTTCGCGCGCGTCGGCGTGCCGTACTCGCCGGCGACGGGATTGCCGATCGAGAGCCAGACGATCACGCAGATGGTGGATCGCGTGCTGGCGCTGCCGGAAGGGACGCGGCTCTATCTGCTGGCGCCGGTCGTGCGCGGGCGCAAGGGCGAGTGGCGCAAGGAGCTCGCGGAGTGGCAGAAGCGCGGCTTCCAGCGCGTGAAGATCAACGGCACGTTCTATGAGATCCCGGACGCGCCGAAGCTCGACAAGAAATATAAGCACGACATCGATGTGGTGATCGATCGTCTGGTCGTGAAGAAGGACATCAAGACGCGGCTCGCCGACAGCTTCGAGACAGCGCTCGGGCTTGCGGATGGTGTGGCGCTCATCGAGTTCGCGGATAAGCCGCTGCCGAAGTCGGAGACTGACGGCGCGAACAAGTCGAAGAACGACACGCACGAGCGCACGGTGTTCTCGCAGCGTTTCGCGTGTCCGGTGTCGGGTTTCACGATCGAGGAAATCGAGCCGCGGCTGTTCTCGTTCAACGCACCGGCCGGTGCCTGTCCGACGTGCGACGGCCTCGGCACGGAATTGAAGTTCGAGCCCGATCTCGTCGTGCCGGACCGCTCTGTCTCGGTCGGCGATGGTGCCATCTGGCCGTGGGCGCGCAGCGGCAGCACGTCGCCGTACTACGAGCAGACGCAGCGCGCGCTCGCCAAGCACTACAAATTCGATCTCGCGGCGCCGTGGGAAAAGCTGCCGCGCAAGATCCAGGATGCAATCCTGTTCGGCTCGGACGGCGAGGAGATCACCTTCACGTATGAGGACGGACTGCGCACGTACAAGACCGTGAAGGCGTTCGAGGGCGTGATCCCGAACATCGAGCGGCGCTGGCGCGAGACGGACAGCGAGTGGGTGCGCGAGGAGCTGTCGCGGTATCAGGGTTCGCATCCGTGCGCGGCGTGCGGCGGCTATCGATTGAAGCCGCAGGCGCTCGCGGTGAAGATCGGCGGCAAACACATCGGCGAAGTGACGGATCTCTCGATCCGCGTCGCGAATGAGTGGTTCGCCGAAATCCCGAAGACGTTCACGCCGCAGCAGACAGCGATCGCGACGCGCATTCTCAAGGAAATCCGCGATCGCCTGCAGTTCCTCAACGACGTGGGGCTGGATTATCTGACGCTCGCGCGCGGTTCAGGTTCACTCTCGGGCGGCGAGAGTCAGCGCATTCGTTTGGCGTCACAGATCGGCTCGGGTTTGACGGGCGTGCTGTACGTGCTCGACGAACCGTCGATCGGCCTGCATCAGCGCGATAATGCGCGGCTGCTCGAAACGCTGAAGCACCTGCGCGATCTCGGCAATACCGTGCTCGTCGTCGAGCATGACGAAGATGCGATCCTGCAGGCGGATTATGTCGTGGACATCGGTCCCGGTGCCGGCGTGCATGGCGGCCGGATCATCGCGCACGGCACGCCCGCTGAAGTCATGGCGACGCCGGGCAGTCTCACGGCGGAGTACCTGACCGGCGCGCGCGAGATCGCGATGCCCAATCAACGGCGCAAGATCGATCCCAAGCGCCAGCTCAAGGTCATCGGTGCGCGCGCGAACAATCTGAAGAATGTGACGGCCTCGATTCCGCTCGGCGTGCTGACGTGCGTGACGGGCGTGTCGGGCGGCGGCAAGTCCACATTCCTCATCGATACCGTCTACAAGGCCACCGCGCGCAAGCTCAATGGCGCGCGCGAGGCGCCGGGCGCGCACGATCGCATGGAAGGCCTCGAACTGCTCGACAAGGTCATCGACATCGACCAGTCGCCGATCGGACGCACGCCGCGTTCGAACCCGGCGACATACACGGGCGCGTTCACGCCGATCCGCGAGTGGTTCGCGAATCTGCCGGATGCGAAGGCGCGCGGCTATGGTCCGGGCCGCTTCTCGTTCAACGTCAAGGGCGGGCGCTGCGAAGCCTGCCAGGGCGATGGCGTGATCAAGATCGAGATGCACTTCCTGCCGGACGTCTACGTCACGTGCGACCAGTGCAAGGGCAAGCGCTACAATCGCGAGACGCTCGAAATCCTGTTCCGCGAGAAGTCCATCGCGGATGTGCTCGACATGACCGTCGAGGAAGGCGTCGGCTTCTTCAAGGCCGTGCCGTCGATCCGCGACAAGCTCGAGACGCTGTATCGCGTCGGCCTCGGCTACATCAAGATCGGCCAGCAGGCGACGACGCTTTCGGGCGGCGAAGCCCAGCGCATCAAGCTCGCGAAGGAGCTGTCACGCCGCGCGACGGGGCGCACGCTCTACATTCTCGACGAGCCGACGACGGGCCTGCACTTTCACGACGTGGCGAAGCTGCTCGAAGTGCTGCATCAGCTCGCGGATGCGGGGAATACGCTCGCGGTCATCGAGCACAATCTGGAGGTCATCAAGACGGCCGACTGGGTGATCGACCTCGGTCCCGAAGGCGGCGACGGCGGCGGCGAGATCGTTGCCCAGGGCACGCCCGAGGACGTCGCGCGCGTGAAGGAGAGTTACACGGGGCAGTTCTTGAAGGAGCTGCTCGGCCGCCGCGCCAAGGCGAAAGCAGGGGGCGCCAAGAGGCAGGCGGCGGAGTGAGGAGCATTAATTAGCATTCGATAGGGTGGAAATGGCACACATTACCAAATTTAAGATCAGTAATTTTCGAGGAATTGAAAGCGCAACAATAAGCCTTGCAGAGCGGATCCACACTCCGATTGTAACGCTGATTGGACTGAATGAAAGCGGCAAGACAACAATACTTGAAGCTCTCTCCCACTTCAGCACTGGCGATCCCATCGTATCTAAAATATTTGAAGAGAAGAGCGAGCAAGGCGAGGCATTAACGCTCGTCCCGATAAGCAAGAAAGCAAATTTCACAGGCGCCGTGGCAATAACGGCTACTGTCACCCTCCAGGACGCGGATATCAGACATTTCCAAAGCATCGCCAGCGATGAGTTCGATGTGCAACTGGATGATGCCCCCCTTAGGGAGCCGTTCGAAGTAAAAAAAGTCTACACTTTCAAGGACGGCAATTTCACATCGTCAGAGGCTCGCAATATCTGGACGATAAGCATTAAAACCAAAACACCGAAAGCCAAGAAATTTACAAATGAAGTAAGGAAGCGGGACGAAACCAGTTTAAACTCAAGGATCTGGCAGGAACTCCTCAAGCGCCTACCTAGCATTAGCTATTTCCCTACATTTCTGGTATCATTACCAGCCAGGATATACCTGTGTCCGCACGAGGGAGAGCTGGACACGAATAGATATTATCGATCCGTACTCCAAGATGTTCTCGATAGTCTTGGCGAGGGCCTGACGCTTGACACACATGTCGCGCAGCGCATTAGAGATTTTAAGGCCAACGAGAAAAGCCCAAATTGGTTCTCGATATTTTGGGGAACACCTGCCAAAGGCCAAGTATCATCCGTCATACAAAAGCTTTCCAACGCAATGGGACGCGAAATCATTGGAAGCTGGAGCAAGATTTTTCATAAATCGACATCCGCGAAAAGCGTAAATCTAGAGTGGAACATAGACACAGAGAAGGGCGACCTCCCATACATCAGCATTCTAATATCCGACGGCGAGTCGGAATATGCGCTTCACGAGCGCTCCCTGGGGTTTCGTTGGTTTTTCTCGTTCTTATTGTTTACTCGCTTTAAGCAGGCCAAGGGCAGGGAAACATTGTTCCTCTTCGACGAGCCAGCAGCAAACCTTCATGCGAGGGCTCAAGGTGAATTACTGCAGAGCTTCGAGCGCATTCAGGAGGAGGGACATAAGATAATATACTCCACCCACAGCCACCACATGATCAATCCGGCTTGGCTGTCTGGCGCTTACATTATCGAGAACAAGGCGATTGACTACGACAAAGATCTCGCAATCGATGCCCTAACGCCCGGGAAGACAAATATCACCGCAACCTCATATCGAACATTTGTATCGCAATCGCCTGACCGCGTCAGCTATTATCAGCCGGTTATGGAAAAGCTCGACTACATAAATCCATCCGTAATACCGACGAAACCTATGGTCATAACGGAGGGTATATCCGACTACCACGCTCTCAGCACCACGTTTAGAGAGCAATCCGCGAATCTATCATTCGAACTACTACCCGGATTGGGCGCCGAAGCTAGCGGGCCATTGATTAGCTTCCTAATCGCGATGGGCCGCCCATTCGTGATACTGCTTGATGACGACAAGGCGGGCCGTAAGGCCGCAGACGCGTATAGGAACAAGTGGATATTAAGCGATGAGGTCGCCACTCTCGCAGATATTGATCCAGATTATAAAGGCAAGAAATTAGAGACTTTAATTTCTGGCGACACACACAAAGTGATCTGCCTGCATCTAGGCAAGAAGGGCGAGTTGGCCTCGAAGAGAGAGATCGGCGCTTACTTTGCCGAGATGGCGTACTCCGGACAGTCGCGCAAACTGAGCAGCGATACCAAGAGATCGTTCGAAGCAATATTGGCATGGCTTGATCGCAGATTTCGCTGATTCCCCCGCGCTCGCGTGCGATCCAAGCCGGAGGCTTGGCGCTGACGCGCGGCGCGCGCACGCGCGCCGACCGCACGAGAGCATGGGGGAGTCCATCGGGAGATCAGCCGCATCGCGGATGAGAGCGTCAGATCGCGCCTGCGGCCCGAGCGAGACTTGTCTCGCGCTCTATCGGGAGGGACACCCTCCCGAACCCACCCGCCTTTATGGACTTGGTACTAGACGCGACCGAAAGAGGTCCCTTCGCCCCTGCCGCCTCTGGTGCGACGAGGAGCGGAAACCAACGCGACGTTTGCGCAAACCGCCGCCCCTCATGTCGTGCTGGAAGCACGCCAGAGGCGTGGCCTTCTCCCCGT
>JAEYPL010000022.1 GCA_023410905.1 Pseudomonadota bacterium | reverse complement strand
TCATCAGGAGGAGCGCGATCGTGAAGAAGCGGATATCGCGCGACCAGAGCTGACCGCTGAAAAGGCCGGTCACGACGAGAAGCAGCGGGAGTGCGCCAACGTAGAGAATGCCGACGTTCTGCGCGGTAAAAAGATCCGTGTCGCGCCACACGAAGCTCGGCGGCCCCCAGAAATTAGCGCCGGCCGCGCCGAAGATGTCCGGCGTGATGAGCGTCAGTAGCAGGGCCGGATGCAGCGAGCCACGTCCGGCGCCGATGAAATCGATGGATGGTCGGTTGGACTCGGCCGCCAGCAGCAGCGTCATGAGTATCGGCAGGGCGATGATCGCCAGCCCGACGAGGCCGCCGAGAACGAGTGGCAGCAGCGCGCGACGTATGGCCTGCGTCGGCGCATCGGCGCTTGCGAGCTGCCACAGCGCGTATCCTGCCGCGACGTAGATTTCGAGCAGCGCCACTTGATCGCGTCCAAGGACGATGAGCGCGGCGAAGAATCCCGCGAGCACACCGGAGAGAAGCGAGCCACGCGCAATGGCCCGCTCGAGCGACAGGAGCAGCCACGGCAGATAAGCGAGGCTCATGACCTGCCCGAAGTGTTGGAGACGCCAGGCCATCGCCGCCCCAAAGCTGAAGGCCAGAGCGGCAACGAGAGCGCCCGCCCAATGCCAGCCGCGATCGTGGAAATACAGGATGAGCCCGGCGCCGCCGAAAGCCATGGTGGCGAGAAGCGTCATGTCCACGGCCCAGAAGCTGGGATCGCCGTTCACAAGCGCTAGCAGCAGGAACGGCGGCGAGAAGATCATCGATTGCGGATCGGCGATCTGCGGATGGCCGGCGAAGACATAGGGATTCCACCAGGGCCAGTCGCCACGGGCAAGGCTCTGGGCGAGGAACTGCACCTGCGGATGGAAGTGCGCCTTGGCGTCCCACGGAATGGTAGCGATGCCGGCGATCCAGCGCCACGTCATCCCGGCAAAGAGCACGACATAGGCCAGCACGACAGGTGCGCGTGTCCAATCGCCGGACTGCTGCATCGAAAGGAGATCGAGGGGAGCGTTGGTCGTACGCGTGGTGTGCGACGGCATCGATGGGAACTTCTCGCCCAGGGCGTGTCAACTTTGCGCAAGCGAGAAACCCTGCCGATTGCCTGCGGTCAAGCATGTCTGAGGCCGCATGCGCACGGCTTGCGCTTTGGTGTGCGCTATCGCTACCCTGCGGCCGTACGAGGGCGCAGTCGAGGAAGGGTGCGGCAATGCTGCTGAAGGTTGATGGTCGCGAGGTCTATGCCAGCACCGGTGGGCGGCCGTTCTCGCCGGAGCGCCCGGCCCTGGTCTTCATTCATGGTGCGGGGCTCGACCATACCTGCTGGCAGCTCCAGAGCCGCTGGTTTGCCTGGCACGGCTGGTCGGTGCTGGCCGTGGATCTGCCGGGGCATGGGCGATCCGCCGGGCCGCCGCGTGAGTCGATCGCGGACCTTGTGACCTTCACGGAAGGGCTGATCGCGGTGGCGGGCGTCGCCAAGGCCGCGCTGGTAGGGCACTCCATGGGCGCGATCATCGCACTCGAAACTGCGGCCAAAGTGCCGGCCAAGGTCTCGCACCTCGCCTTGCTCGGCATTGCCTCGGCGATGCCGGTTCATCCGAACCTGCTGAAGAGCGCGCGTGACAACCCGTCGGCGGCCTATGACATGATGACCGGCTGGTGTCACAGTCCGCCCGCCAAGATCGGCGGCAATACAGCGCCGGGGCTTTGGCTGACGGGTGGCTCGCGGGCACTGCTCGGGCAGGCGCATGAGGGCTCGCTCGCGGTCGATCTCGCGGCGTGCGACGCCTGGAAGAGTGGTGCCGAGGCGGCCGCGAAAGTCGAATGCCCGACACTGTTCCTCTCCGGCGAGAGCGACGTCATGACGCCCGCGCGCAAGGCTGCGGAACTGGCGAAGCACGTGCGTGGTGCCAAGAGCGTGACGCTCAAGCGCGCCGGCCACATGATGATGACCGAGCAGCCCGATGCGACGCTCGATGCGCTGATTGCCCATCTCGGCGCAGCCTGAGCGCACAGCCACGGCACGCCGCGATATCAATCTCCCCACCTCCCCTGAAAGGCCATACCCTCATGCCTAAGCCCAAGAGTGCGCTTTCGCCGAACTTCTCGATCAAGCGCACAGTGCGCAAGCCATCAGCGCGCTCGAAGGGCGGCATCGTGGTGACGCAGAACCGCATGGCCTCGGAAGCGGGCGCGCGCGTGCTCAAGGAAGGCGGCCATGCCGTCGACGCTGCGGTCGCTGCGGCGATGACGGTTGGCGTCGCGGAGCCGTGGATGAGCGGCATTGGCGGCGTCGGTGCCATGCTCGTCTACGAAGCGAAAACGGGGAAGATTCGCGCGTTCGACGGTGGCGGGCGCAGTCCGAAGACACTCCGGCCCGAGGACTACGAGCTGACCGGTGATACCGATGCCGGCAATCTGTTCGGCTGGGCGATGGTGAAGGGCAACATCAACACGGTCGGGCCAAAGGCCGTGATCGCACCGACGCAGCCGGCACTTTTGGCACTCGCCCACAAGCAGTACGGCACCAAGCGCTGGCGCGATCTCCTGAAACCCGCCATCGCGCTCGCCGAGGAAGGCCTGCCCGTCGATTGGCACACGGCAGTGGCGATCGGCGCCGCGATGAAGGACCTGCAGAAAGATCCGGGCGCCCGCGAGCGCTTTCTGCCCGGTGGTTTGCCGCCCTACATCACGGCCGCCGCCGACCCGCGGCCGATTGGACGCCTGCCGTGTCCGACCCTTGCCAAGACGCTGAAGGCCATCGCCGCTGATGGCGCCGGCGCCCTTTACAAGGGCGCGCTTGCGAAATCGATCGCGGCCGATATCCACGCGATGGGCGGCTTCCTGTCGGAGGAAGATCTGGCCTCGGTTGCGCCGCCGGAGCTGGAGCCGCTGAAGATCTCTTACCTCGACCGCACGATCCACGTGCTGCCTGAGCTCAATGGCGGACCGACGCTCGCTGTCGCCTTCCGCGAGCTGCAAAAGCTGCGCAAGAAGCCCGACGCCAAGCTGAATGCGAAGACATTCGTCGCCTATGCGGGCGCCATGCAGGCCGCCTGGAAGCATCGCTTCAAGGTCATGGGTGATGCCGGCGAGAAGACTGCGCCCACGTCGACGACGCACATCTCCGTCGTCGATCGCGAAGGCAATATGGTGACGCTGACGCAGACGCTGCTGACGCTGTTTGGTGCGCGTATCGTGCTGCCGCAGTCCGGCATTCTCATGAACAACGGCATCAACTGGTTCGATCCGACGCCCGGCGGCCCGAACTCGATTGCGGCCGATGCGCGGGCGCTCGCCAACTACGTGCCGGCCGTGATGACCGGCGGCGATTCGACCATCGCTATCGGTGGCTGCGGGGGGCGGCGCATTCTGCCGGCGGTCTTCCAGCTTCTGGCCATGTCGGCGGACTTCGGCTTCGACCTGGACGAGGCTTTCCACGAGCCGCGCCTCGATATCTCGAATATATCGCCGGTGATCATCGATCGTCGCCTGCCGCAGAAGACCATCGATGCGCTGACCGAGACCTACAAGTCGGTCATCGGCGAGCCTGTCGAGTTTCCGTCGAACTTCACGATTGCCGGCGCCGTACGGCGCTCGCGCGGTCGCAATGAAGGCGCGACGGAGCCGCATCATCCGTGGAGCGAGGCGGTTTCGGAAGACGAGGTGTAGGATTCGCAAGAGGCGCGCCTTCGGCGCTGGGGGGAGGGATAGTGCGTTGATGATGTCAGCCGAGCCGGCCGCAGGTGCACCGCTCCGGCTCGCGGTCGCGGATCCACTCGCGTAGCGTGGTGACTTCCTCTGTGGAGAGCAGTCGCCGCGCGGCCGGAATCAGCAGCGCGTTCTCCCAGAGAACGTGACGGCGCATCGGCACGAAATGCGCGCGGAGAAGATAGCCGACCATTTCGGGATTCGCCGGCGGTCCGCCGCGCGCGAGGTCATTGAGCGTATCGATAAGCTCCTGATCGAAGCCGAGATCGCTTTCGTGTTCGGAGGCGAGCTGCGTCACACACGCTTTCAGCTCGGGATGGTCGAGGCCATGGTGGTGGAGCACGGGAAAGAGCGCCTGCTCCTCGAAGACCGTGTGATTGATCCAGCCGCGTTCGATGGCGGACGAGGCGAGTTGCGCGAGCTGCGGCGCCGCGTTCTCCGGTAGGCCATCCGCGATGTGCTCGAGGAGATCGCAGAGATCGAGGCGGAGGGCATTGTCCTCATCGAGCAGGACGAAGGGGTCCAGGATCGGACATTCCACTTCTGCCAGAGCGCGATATTGCATGTTTTCCGCCACGAATCCGGCCTCGCCGTCCGAACACTCCCACCCCGCCGTACTGGCGACGTGTTCGACGGTGGACTGTGCAGGGGTGCCGGCGCTCGCGCCTTGACGCGCGTCAAGGCAGTGAAGGTGGCATCAGCGGCCGGATTTCTCGTCGCGCAGGCGCTGCCAATAGGCGAGTCGCTTTCTGATTTCGCGCTCGAAACCGCGCTCGGGCGGATCGTAGTACTGCTCGCGCTCCATCTCGTCAGGAAAATAGTC
>JAEYPL010000341.1 GCA_023410905.1 Pseudomonadota bacterium | reverse complement strand
CCTTAAGCGCGGGCCTCAGGCTTCACAACACTTCCCTGCGCGGCCTGCTGACACGCTGCTGCGGGTAGCCAGCGGGGCTGGAATTGGCTAGATTTGCCAGTCAATTGGGTTCCGGATATTGGGGGTTGCCATGCGATCGCGCCTTTGGAGCGCACTCGCAGCCGGCTTGGCGTTCATTGCCTTGACCGGCCCGGCTGATGCGCAGTTCATCATCGATCACGAGACGAGCGGCAAGAAGCTGAGAGGCTTGCACGGGCCGACCGCCCCACGCATCAGGCGCAGCTTCGAATCCGATCGGGAAGCCGCCACCACCTTCCGTGAAATTCTGGCCGCGACCGGCATTCCGGGTGTTGCCGATCGCATTCAAGTGCGCGCCAGTGCCGAGACGGCAAATGCCGAGGCGCAGATCGGCGAGGATGGCCAGCGCTATATCTTCTACAACTCGACCTTCATGCGGGAGTTGGGTGCCAAGACCCAGCAGTACTGGTCGCTGGTGTTCGTGATCGCTCACGAGGTTGGGCATCATATTGCGGGGCATCTCGATTTCGCAGGGCAGAACCATCGCGTCGAGCTCGAGGCAGACCGTTACGCGGGCTTCATCCTCGGACGCATGGGCGCGAGTCATGAGGAGGCCATTGCGGCAGTCGGCTCGATCGGCGGTGCGGGCGGCTCGGAAACGCATCCGCCGCGTGATCAGCGCGTGCAGATCGTCTCACTCGGCTGGAATGACGGCGCCGGTCCGGCGCGGCCACGGACGGACCCCCCTCAGACACAACCGACACCGCGCATCAATCCGCCTCCGGTTGCCCTGCCGCAGCCCGTTCCTCAGCCGACACCGCCGCCTGCGCAGACGCCGCCGGTGCCGCGCGCCACGGCTGCGGTGAAGCCGCCAGCAGCGGCTCCGGCCACACCCGGAAATTACGCCTTCCGCGTGCACACACGCCTCGATGGCACGATCATCTCGACGGTGCCAACGGCGGACGTCGAAGCGTGCCGCAAGACCTGTGATGAGACCGCTAGCTGCGTCGGCTATCAGTATGGTGGTCTGCCGCCGCTCACGAGTGCCTGCCAGATGTTCAGCGCGGTCACCAAGCGCACGGTCGATACGCGCTGGCGCTCGGGCGTGCACAGCAATCTCGCCGTCTCGCTTCCGGTCGCTTACGAGGGAGGACCGGGACAGGCACAGCCGCAGCCGAAGAGCACGGCAAGCGTCCCGGCCAAGCCTGCACCTGCTGCCGTGAAGTCAGTCGTTGCGCCATTGCGCTTCGGCTACATGACGCGCACGCACGCGCTTGTCGTGGGGGAGATGATCAAGACAGGACCGGCCGATCAGCCGCTCAGCTGTCTTCTCATGTGCATGAATACATCGCTGTGCACGGTTTCCTCGTTCACGCCCGCGCCGGCCGGCGGAAGCCAGGCAACTGGGCAGGGAAGCTGCACCGCCTATCGCGATGTCGTGAAGATCGAACCCGACAGAGCCGACGGCGAGACCGTGATCTTCAAGGAATAGGCGGCTGCGACCGCCTACTCCGCCGCCTGCGTCTCCTTGAGCAGCGTCTCGCCCGGACTGACGATCGTGAACTTCACGGGCTCGTTCGTGACGTTGAGCTTGTCGCCCTGCTGGCGCACGACCGTGTAGGCGGACGTTTCGAGGGCGCCGGCATCCTTGAAGTCATCACGATAGTGTGCGCCGCGGCTGTTCTCGCGCTGGAGCGCCGCGAGTGCGATCACCTTGGAAACCTCGATCTGGCTGCGGAGATTGAGCCAGTCGTGCCACGTGAGATTGAATGCGCGGCTGCGATCCGAAATGCCGGATGAAAGCAGCTCGATTTCCATGGTTTCAAGTTGGGCGAGCCCGCGCTTCAGGCCATCTGCGTCGCGGATGATGCCGACATCGTCCCACATGAGATTGAGCAGATCTTCGCGGATGCTGTTGATGTCACCGCGCGCTTTCGAAAAGGGATGAAGCGCCCGTTCCATCTCGAACGCGATGAGCGCTTCGTCCGGTGCGCGATGGCCGGGGTTCTTGGCGATCCAGCCCGGCATGACATCGCCGGCAATGCCGCCGAAGACCGTGGAGTTCGCAACGCCATTGCCGCCGAGGCGATTGGCGCCATGAATGCCGCCCGCATCTTCACCCGCGACGAAGAGGCCGGGTAGCTCAGTCTTGGTGTCGACATCGCAGAGAATGCCGCCCATGAGGTAGTGCGCCGTCGGCACGACCTCGACGAGGCCACCAGCAAGATCGAAGCCGCAGTCGGCGCAGCGTTCGACCATGCCCTTGAACTGCTTCGCGACCTTCTCGCGCCCGAGATGGCCCATGGAGATGTATAATCCGCCGTTCGGCGTGGTGCGGCCCGCCTGCATCTCGCGGTACATGGACTGCGAAACGAGATCGCGCGTCGCGCGCTCGCCGCGCGGATCGTAGTTGAACATGAAGCGCTGCTCGTTGCCGTCGAGCAGATAGCCGCCCGCGCCGCGCAGACCTTCCTCGATGATCGTGCCGGTCATGCGGGTTTCCTTGCCCGCGAGCACGCCGGTCGGGTGAAACTGCACCATCTCCATGTCGCGCAGGCCGAGGCCGAGGCGCAGGCCCATGGCAATGCCGTCCATGCTCTTGTCGCCGGAAGGCGTGTGATAGAGGTACATGGTTGGGCCGCCGCCCGTGCCGAGCAGCACGGCCTTGGCTTCAATGAAGCGGAAATTGCCCGTGCGCACATCGATCATGAGCACGCCGGAGAGGGCCGAGCCGTCCTTTGTCGGGATGAGCGCGACGGCGCGATGCTCTTCGAGGCGGCGGATGGGCCGCTTCCAGACCTGCTCCATGAGCCGGTTGATGATCTCGATGCCGGTGAGATCACCCTTGTGCACGGTGCGGTCGAATGTCTGGCCGGCGAACGCCTTGCCGTGCAGAGAGCCATCGGCATTGCGATCGAAGAAGCAGCCGACCTCGTTCTCGAGTTCGCGCACGCGCTCGACGGCTGTCTCGACAAGGCGCCATGCGAGCTCCTGATTGGGGAGCCACTTGCCGCCTTCGATCGTATCCATGAAGTGGCGCTCGACGCTGTCGCCCGGGATGAGCGAGACGTTGTAGCCGCCCTGCACCATGCGCGTGCAGCCGGACTTACCGACGAGGCCTTTGGTGGCGACGACGATGTCGAGATCGGGGTTCGCCTGATAGGCGTGGAGGGCGGCAAACAAGCCAGCGCCGCCGGAGCCCAGAATGAGGATGTCGCACTTCAGGCGTTCGAGCATCGGGTCGTTTCCATGGTCTTGGTGGGCGCGCGCGGTCAGCGCTGCGCGGCATTCTTGTTCTTTAGAACGATGTCAGCCGTTGGGCCATAGGGGTAAGTCCCGCCCGGCACCGGGCGCCATGTCCGGAGCGCGGACCTAATTGGTCCGAAAGCCGAGGGTAGTGCAACCTGATTGGCGCGGCCTAACGTCTGTCCACCCAGAACAGCATCGCAATTCCCCTCCCCCTTGTGGGGAGGGGTTAGAGGTGGGGGGAATCCCTACGGCTGATGTTCTGCGATCCCCCCTCCTAACCTCCCCCACACTCGCGCGTTCGGCGCTTGGGGGGAGGGACAAGGTTGCTGTATTGGGCAGCACGTTTTCATCTTAAATGAAGGCGCTCTAATGCGCCGCTTCCCAGTTCGCCGCGGCCTTGGCATCGACGTGAATGGGGACCGAGAACTTTACGGCCGGTTCGGCAGCCGTCTCCATGACTTCCCGCACCACGGGCAGGGCCTTCTCCACCTCGCCGTCGCGCACCTCGAAAATCAGCTCGTCGTGCACCTGCAGCAGCATGGTCGTGTGGGCGAGGCTCGCGTCGGCAAGCGCGCCGGGCATGCGGATCATGGCGCGGCGGATGATGTCGGCGGCCGAGCCCTGGATAGGCGCGTTGATCGCCGCGCGCTCGAGGAAGCCGCGCATGGACGGGTTCTTGGTGTTGATCTCGGGATAGTGGATGCGCCGGCCGAAGACGGTTTCGACGTAGCCGCTCTCGCGCGCAAATTTCTTGGTGCGCTCCATGTAGTCACGGATACCTGGAAAGCGCTGGAAGTAGGTGGCGATGTAGTCACCCGCTTCCTGGCGCGATATGCCGAGCTGGTTCGCGAGCCCGAAGGCCGAGATGCCGTAGATGATGCCGAAGTTGATGGCCTTGGCGCGCCGGCGCGTCTCGCTCGGCATGTCCTTCACGGGCACGCCAAACATTTCCGACGCCGTCATGGCATGAATGTCGAGGCCATCGGCGAACGCTTTCTTCAACTGCGGAATATCGGCGATGTGCGCGAGCACGCGCAGCTCGATCTGGCTGTAGTCGGCGGAGATGAGCTGCGCACCGTTCTCGGCAATGAAGGCCGTACGGATTTCACGGCCTTCCTTCGTGCGCGCCGGAATGTTCTGCAGGTTCGGATCCGTCGAGGCGAGGCGTCCCGTTGTGGTCGCCGCGAGCGCGTAGCTCGTATGAATGCGCGCCGTATGGGGATGAATGTGCAGCGGCAGCGCGTCGGTGTACGTGCTCTTGAGCTTCGAGAGCTGGCGCCATTCGAGCATGGTATTGATGAGCTTGCGCGCGTCGGGCGGCAGCTCCTCGTTGGCCGCGAGATCATCGAGCAGTCCGGCGCGCGTTTCCCATTGGCCGGACTTCGTGCGCTTGCCACCGGGCAATTTGAGCTGATCGAACAGCAACTCGCCGAGCTGACGCGGACTGGCGAGATTGAACGGCCGCCCCGCCAGCGCCTGCACTTCCTCTTCGAGCCGCGCAATGCCCTGCGCGAAGCTCGATGAGAGCCGCGAGAGAATACTGCGGTCGACCTTCACGCCGGCCGCTTCCATGTCGGCGAGCACGGGCAGCAGCGGCCGCTCCAGTGTTTCGTAGACGGTGGTCATGCGCTCGGCGACAAGGCGCGGCTTCAGCGCGAGCCAGAGACGCAGCGTCACATCCGCATCTTCGGCCGCGTATTCCGTCGCCTTGTCGATGGGCACGCCCGCAAACGTGCGATCGGACTTCTTCTTGGCGGGTGGTGCGTGCTCGATCACCTGCGTAAAGGCGAGGGGCGTGTGGCCGAGATGACGTTCGGAAAGCGCATCCATGCCCTGCAGGCCTTTGCCGGCATCGAGCGCGTACGAGATCAGCATCGTGTCGTCGATGGACGTGATGCGAATGCCGTAGCGGCGCATGACGAGGCAGTCGTATTTGAGGTTCTGCCCGATCTTGAGGATGCTCGGATCTTCGAGCAGCGGCTTCAGCACGTCGAGGGCCGCGCGCGTGTTGATCTGGCCTTCGACGAGGCCGCCCGAACCGAAAAGATCGGCGTTACCGGTCGTATGGCCGAGCGGCACGTAGCAGGCCTTGCCGGGCTCGGTTGCGAGCGAGAAGCCCACGAGATCCGCCGTCATGGCATCGAGGCCCGTCGTCTCGGTGTCGAAGGCGACGCGCCCAGCTTCGCGCGCCAATGCAACCCAGGCTTCGAGACGTGCGACATCGCGCACGGTCTCGTAAGCCGAGCGATCGATCTTGGGCTCGCGCGCGGCGGCGCGATTGAATTCGACGCCGGCAGCGGGCGTTTCCGCACCGGCTTTGGCGGAAGCGGTATCGTCCGCCTCTTTCTTCGAGGGGCCCGACGGCTTCACGCTCGATCCGACCGAGCGCTCCAGCGGTGGCGGCGCCTCGACGCCGATGGCATCGGCCACGCGCTTCGTCAGTGTGTTGAACTCCATAGTGCGCATGAAGCTCAGCAGGGGATCGGAAAGCTGCTCCTGCAGGCCGAGCTTCTCGATCGGCACTTCGATCGGCACGTCGTCCTTGAGGCGTACGAGCTCGCGGCTCATGCGCGCCTGCTCGGCGAATTCGATGAGCTTTTCGCGGCGCTTCGGCTGCTTGATCTCGCCCGCACGCGCGAGCAGAGAATCGAGATCGCCGTATTCGCGGATCAATTCCGCCGCCGTCTTGATGCCGATGCCGGGGACGCCCGGCACGTTGTCCGTCGAGTCGCCCGCCAGCGCCTGAATATCGACGACGCACGCCGGCTCCAGGCCGAATTTCTCGATGACCTCATCGCGTCCGATCGTCTTGCCCTTCATGGTGTCGAGCATGAGAATGCCCGGCTTGACGAGCTGCATGAGATCCTTATCGGACGAGACGATCGTCACATCGCCGCCGGCTTCGACAGCCGCCTTCGCGTAGGTCGCGATGAGGTCGTCGGCCTCAAAACCTTCCTGCTCGATGGAGGCGATGTTGAACGCCTTTACGGCGGCGCGGATCAGCGGGAACTGCGGGACGAGTTCTTCCGGTGCGGGCGGGCGGTTGGCCTTGTAGTTCGGATAAATGTCATTGCGGTAGTTGAGGCGTGACGCATCGAAGATCACGGCAATATGTGTCGGTCCGCGCCCTGCCTTGGCATCCTGGATGAGCTTCCAGAGCATCTGGCAGAAACCGTGCACGGCACCGACAGGCAAGCCGTCGGACGGCCGCGTCAGCGGCGGCAGCGCATGGAAAGCGCGGAAGATGTAGCCCGAGCCGTCCACGAGATAGACGTGGCTGCCCTTGCCGACCGGCACGGGCTCGCCATCAGGCACGGTGATGCGCCCGTTCGGCGCGGTTTCATTTGCTGGCATGGTCGCTGTGTTCATGGGCGCGGAGTATAGAAGCGGGACATCGTCTGGTCAGCCAATTCTGGCTGGAGGCTCTTGTCAGCGGTGTGGCAGTAGACTTGACAGCTCGTCTATAGTTCTCCCCATGCGGACCTCCGAAATCGACATGCTGATCGTACCGGGCTGGACGAACTCCGGCCCGGATCACTGGCAATCGCGCTGGGAGCGCCATTTCAAGACCGCGCGGCGCATCGAGCAGGCGAACTGGGATACGCCGCGCCTCGCCGACTGGGTGGAGCGCATTGTAGAGGAAGTGGCCAAGGCGGCGCGTCCCGTGGTGCTGGTTGCCCACAGTTGCGGTGTTTCCGCGGTGGTGCACGCCGCGCCGCGCCTCGTGCCGAGCCGCCTCATGGGGGCATTTCTCGTGGCGCCGCCCGATCTCGACGGCACGGATACGTGGCCGGCGAAGGGAGGGGGCTTCACGCCCGTTCCCATGGTGCCGCTCCCGTTTCCGGCACGCATGATCGGCAGCTCGGATGATCCCTACTGCTCCATCGAGCGCACGCAAGCATTCGGCGCCGCCTGGGGCGCGGATGTGTCGATCATCGCCAATGCCGGGCACCTGAACACGGCGTCCGGCCATGGCCCGTGGCCCGAGGGCCTGCTGACGTTCGGAGTGTTCCTGCGCTCGCTGGGAAATGTTCCCGGTACAGCTTAGTCAGCTAGCCGCACTGCGCGCGATGGCGCAGCATGTGATCCGCGAGCACGAGCGCCATCATGGCTTCGCCGACCGGCACGGCGCGAATGCCGACGCATGGATCATGGCGGCCCTTGGTGATGATTTCCGTGTCATTGCCGTGTTTGTCGACGGTACGGCGCGGCTGCAGGATCGACGATGTCGGCTTGACGGCGAAGCGCGCGACCACCGGCTGGCCCGTCGAGATGCCGCCGAGAATGCCGCCCGCGTGGTTTGACAGGAACACGGGCTTGCCGTCGTTGCCGGCGCGCATTTCGTCGGCGTTGGCTTCGCCCGTTAGCGCGGCGGCGGCAAAACCATTGCCGATCTCGACACCCTTTACAGCGTTGATGCTCATCATCGCGGAGGCGATGTCCTGATCGAGTTTGCCGTAAATAGGTGCGCCCCATCCAGCGGGCAAACCTTCCGCAACGATCTCGATGACGGCGCCGAGCGATGAGCCCGCCTTGCGCACCGCGTCAAGATCAGTTGCCCACTGTGCTGCCGTTTCTGCATCCGGGCAGAAAAACGGATTGTTGTCGACTTCCGCCCAGTTCCAGCGTGCGCGATCGATTGCGCGGCTGCCGATCTGCACGAGCGCGCCGCGGATGGTGACGCCGTCGAGCAC
>JAEYPL010000299.1 GCA_023410905.1 Pseudomonadota bacterium | reverse complement strand
CGGCTTGCGTGGGGCTTCGAGAGCTGCCGCGTTACGCCCAGGTAGCTCAGTTGGTAGAGCATGCGACTGAAAATCGCAGTGTCGGTGGTTCGATTCCGCCCCTGGGCACCATGCCAAACTCAACCCGTTAAAACACGCGGCAATGCCCCGGCAAATAGGTAGGCTTACGCGCTACCGACGTCCCGCGATGCGGGAGCAAGTAAGGCCGGGAAGAATTCTTCCTATAGCGCGTTAGCTAAAAATTGAATCGGGAGGGATTCCCAAATCAGTGGGGATCTGATCCAAGCTGTCTGCTGGGCCAGGGGGCCAGCAGACATGGCGCGACCCTATTCACTCGACCTGCGAGCGCTGCCGGTGCGCGGCGCTTCTTCCTGCCGCCCTACTCGCCCGACCTCAACCCTATCGAGCAGGTCTTCGCCAAGCTCAAGCACCTCCTCCTCAAGGCGCGCGCCCGCGCCGTCGAGGCCAGATGGCGCAACATCGACAGCCTCATCGATCGCTTCGCACCCGACGAGTGCGCAATTTACGTCCACAACGCCGGATACGCTTCAATATGAGGCTAACGGGATTTAGGGCTGAGCGGCCGAGCCGCGCCGAAATTCTCCAGATGCACAGCCTTCTCACATCACCTTCCAATTTGCGACAGTGTTCGACCAGGCGGGCCTGCAGGCCAGCGCTAAAAGCAATATCGTGCGAAGCTCGGCGTCAGGCGGTCCCGGAAAGCAAGTGAACCCATGAACGGCACGGAGCCCCAGAAAGGACGTGACGCCGCGCTCGGACGGCTGCGCTTTCTCATCGTCCACAATCCTGTGGCGGGACGAAACCGCATCGGTCTCGTGCGCGAGGTCGTGCAGCGCCTCGAGCAGGCGGGCGCGACCACGCACCTGCATCTTCTGAAGGAGGATGCCGGTGATAGCAGCCTTCCTGCGGCTCTCGACACCTATGATGCGCTCGTCGCCTCAGGAGGCGACGGAACTGCCCGGAGCATGGTGTCGTTGCTGAGCGGATCGGGCCTGCCCTTTGGCCTCATTCCGGCTGGAACGGGCAATGTCCTCGCAGAGGAGCTAGAGCTTCCGCGCACCGCGGACACAATCGCGGAAATGCTGCTGCACGGTCCGGTGATCGATCTCTCCACGGCAAGCGTCAACGGCGCGCCATGCCTGCTGATGCTCGGCGCAGGCTTCGACGGCGAGATCATCGCTCACCTGCCGCTCGAGCTGAAACGCCGGATCGGCAAGTCGGCTTTTGGCTGGCCGATCCTTAGGGCGCTCGCACGAAAGCCGCAGAGCTTCGATGTCACGATCGACGGCAAGGAATGCGCGGCTTCGTGGCTGGTCGTCGCAAACGCCGCGCGGTACGGAGGTCGCTTTCTCCTTTCGTCACGGACAACCGTCCTGTCGCCGGGCTTCAACGTCGTGATCTCACGCGCAGCCAATCGGCGGGAGCGGCTCCTTGAGGTCGTCCGTCTCGTCACGGGACGCCTGGAAGGCGCATCGACCATCGAGATGATGCCGGCCCACACCATCCATATCGCGAATGCCGAGAACCTCGCCGTTCAGGTAGATGGGGAACGGGT
Source organism: Pseudomonadota bacterium (assembly GCA_023410905.1). GTDB lineage: Bacteria > Pseudomonadota > Alphaproteobacteria > Rhizobiales > Hyphomicrobiaceae. The sequence goes on along the minus strand of JAEYPL010000299.1, from coordinate 9,060 downwards.
CGCATCGCCGGTATTCAACGCGATGGCTGATGTGGCGCGCACACCCATGATCGTGCCGGCCAGCGTCGCACACAGGGAACGCGCAGGCGGGTGATAGCGAGCGCCTAGACTTCCGGCAATCCTGCCGAAGCCTGCTCTTCGATGCGTCGCGGGTCGCGTTCGCCCCGCTCGGCAATTGCGAGGATGCGATCGACCACAGCGATGGCTGTTGTCTCGCTCAGATTGCAGCGGCGTGCGACATTGTCGAACACACCAAGCAGCATCTCCCGCGTCTCGTCGTCGAACTGGCTATGCGCAATGACCTCGCGCGGGGCCGCCATGGCGAACCTCAGGCGACCGCGACAGCGCGATATCTGGCTTCGTTCTCGAGTGCGGGGTGTATGGTGGCGCGCTTCGGCTGCTTATATTGTGCGGCGATACGCTCGATCGCAGCCTCGGCAGCCTCCGCAATCACGAGGCAATCCCAATCCGATGTTTCGGAAGTAGCGCCACTTACCGCCCGGCGCTTGATCTGCTCGAGGGAGTAGATTGCGCTGTCGAGCGCGCGCCGGAGTTGCATGATCTCTTCGTTCACGATTGAGACCCCGTAGGCTGGGTGAGGTGATTTCAGGCTAAACGCGCTGCACTGCAAAATGGTTCACACCCCTGCCCGTTCAGGGGCATGGTAACTTTTCCGTTTCAGAGGAGAGGCCCGGCGTCAGTTGTGGCAACCAGCCGTATCGGCTGCGAAGCGATGGATGGCGTCCTTAGAGCGTTGGCCTGCGCGCGCGGCGTCGATGATGCTTCCGGCGACGCGGTACGCCATCAACTCGCTTCGGTCTGCGCAGGAAGCCCAAACGTCATCGAATATGGCGAGAAGCATGGCCCGCGTGACGGCGTCGAATCTGGCTAGCGCGATGGTTTCTCGAGGAGAGGGCATGGCTGCGCTCATTATGGCCTTACAGGCGAGAGCGCTTTTTGATGGTCTCACAGCCGCCGGCGCCCAACTGGCATTAGCCGACGATGAGTATCGATAGCACGCCGGACAAGGCTTGTTCGCAACAAATGATACAGTCCCGGAATTGATTGGAGCGGGCGATCGGGATCGAACCGACGACATTCAGCTTGGGAAGCTGACGTTCTACCACTGAACTACGCCCGCATTTTCCTCGATCTACAGCACTTAGGCGCCTTCTTACAAGCCCTTGCGTCGAACGCGCTCGGCGCTGCATCTGTCGATCAGCCACAGCTCGTTGTTTTCGAACCGGGCCTGATCGCAGGGCACGACTTCCTGGTCCGTATTGCCTCGGCCGGCACCCTTTACGGTCGATAAAGGGATTTGCCTTAGCGTGCCAAGGCTAGCTGCGTGCCGAGGGAGTGTCACATGTCCTGGCGTCTGGTGCTGACGACGGTTGTCCGTGTCGGCTTGGTCATTTCCGTTGCTCTTTCCGGCATGGCTTTCAGCATTTCCGATGCGGAGGCGCGGCGCGGCGGCAAAGTCCGCGCGAGCAAGGATCACTCGTCGAGCCAGGACAGCACGACGACACAGCACAAATCGCACGACGAGCAGCACCACGACGGACAAGGCGCCGACAGCTCCGGCGGCACGTCCGGCGTAACGTACGTCCCTCGCGTGCGCAGCCGGGAAGCCGCACGCGGCGCCGAGACCGCGAACGATGCTGAGGATCCGACGAGCCCGAAGGGGCTGCCCCGCAATCGTGTTCAGACGGTAAAGCCGGTCGAGGATCTCGAAGTCGCCGGCTGCCCCACAGGTATGATCTGCACGGTCTGCATCGCCGGCTGCCAGGGCGAGATCGGCAGCATCGTCGATGCTCAGATGAAAACCCCTATCCCGCAGCCACGCCGCTGATGCAGCATCAGCCGCGTGCGCGCCCGTGGCTGCTCGCATGGGAATGAAGATGCCCGAGCGGCAGTCGGAAGGTTTGCTTCAGCTGATCGAGGACAATCGACGACCGCACATGTTCCACGCTCTCGTGTGGCAGTAGCACCTCGTTGAGAATGCGCGACAACGCTTTCAAATCAGGAACCGCGAGCTTGATCAGGTAGTCCGCTTCGCCGGTCAGCGCGAATGCCTCCTGCACTTCGGGGAGCGCATCAATCAGTTTCTGGAATCGTTTCGAATTCCCGGGTGAGTGGGTGGCAAGCGTCACCTGAACAAACACGAGCACGCCGAGACCGACCGCCTCCGCGGATAGGAGCGCGTGGTAGCTCCTGATGGTGCCGGCGGCTTCCAGCGCAGCCCGTCGCCGAGAGCACTGCGAGGGCGAGAGCCCGACCTGCTCGGCGAGCTCGAAGTTGGTAAGCCGGCCGTCGACTTGAAGAGCCTCCAGGATCTTGATGTCGAATTTGTCCATGCGCGATCCGTGCATTAGCTAGATCATGCATGCACAATAATCGCAATATGTGGCCGTTTCATAGGGGATTTGCAGGCACCTTGCATCAATTGCGCAGTATCTTAGTCGCGGCAGAAGCGAACAAGGAGCAGCGCCATGGGTCCATTCCCGCACAACGCCCCGCCCGCCACCATCAGCCAAGCCAATCCTGCTGGCACGGACGGCTTCGAGTTCGTCGAATTTGCGCACCCCGAGCCGGAGAAGCTCGCGCACCTCTTCGCTCAAATGGGGTACGCGGAGGTGGCGCGGCACAAGACCAAGGACATCTCGCTCTATCGGCAGGGCGGCATCAACTACGTCTTGAACCGCGAGCCGCACTCCCACGCCGCGCGCTTCGTCAGCGAACATGGGCCGTGTGCGCCCGCCATGGCTTGGCGCGTGGTCGATGCCAAGCACACGCTTCAGCGCGTGCTCGATCTCGGCGGCAAGGAATACACCGGCAGCGACAAGTCGCTCGACGTTCCCGCGGTTGTCGGTATCGGCGGCTCACTTCTCTATTTCGTCGAGACGTATGGCGAGAAGGGCTCGGCTTACGAGCAGGAGTTCGATTGGCTCGGCGCACGCGATCCGCGGCCCGAAGGCGTCGGCTTCTATTACATCGATCACCTGACACACAACGTCATGCGCGGCAACATGGACACCTGGTACCGCTTCTACCGGGACACCTTCAATTTCCGCGAGATCCGCTTCTTCAATATCGAAGGTAAGCTGACCGGCCTACACAGCCGCGCACTGACGTCACCGTGCGGGCGCATCCGCATTCCAATCAACGAGAGCGCTGACGACAAGAGTCAGATCGAAGAGTATCTGCGGCAGTACAAGGGCGAGGGGATCCAGCACATCGCGGTGGCGAGCGAGAACATCTACCGGTCCACCGATGCGATCGCAGCGAACGGACTGCAATTCATGCCACCACCGCCCGCGACCTACTACACGAAGTCGCACGCGCGCGTGAAAGGGCATCAGGAGCCGATCGAAAGCCTCAGCAAGCACGGCATTCTCATCGACGGCGAGGGCGTGGTGAGCGGCGGCGAAACGCGCATTCTGCTGCAGATCTTCTCGAAGACGGTGATCGGCCCGATCTTTTTCGAGTTCATACAGCGCAAGGGGGACGATGGATTTGGAGAGGGCAATTTCAAAGCCCTCTTCGAATCCATCGAAGAGGACCAGATCCAGCGCGGTGTGCTGAAGGCGTCGTGAGGCGGCGGTCCTTACTCCGCCGCGACCCTGGGCGCGTAGCCCAGCGCGACATTGAGCTTCTCGAGCAGATCGGCAGCCGCGGTGGCGATGTTCGTGCCGGGGCCGAACACGGCCTTGGCGCCGGCTTCGAACAGCGCGGGGTAATCGGACGGCGGGATCACGCCTCCAATGACGATCATGATATCGCCGCGGCCTTCAGCCTCCAGAGCAGCGCGCAGTTCCGGCGCTAGCGTCAGATGTCCCGCTGCGAGCGATGACACGCCGACAATGTGCACGTCGTTCTCGACGGCCTGACGCGCGACCTCTTCCGGCGTCGAGAACAGCGGCCCGATGTCGACGTCGAAGCCGAGATCGGCGAACGCCGTCGCGATCACCTTCTGACCACGGTCATGCCCGTCCTGGCCCATCTTGGCGATGAGGATGCGCGGGCGGCGCCCGTCATTGCGCTCGAAGTTTTCGACGAGACTTTGCACCTTGCCGAGAGCGCTGGTCATGGCACTCGCCTCCGATCGATAGACCCCCGACACGGCGCGGATCTCCGCGCGATGTCGGCCGTAGACCACCTCCAGCGCATCGGAAATCTCGCCAACGGTCGCCTTCGCGCGCGCGGCCTTGACCGCGAGGTCGAGCAGATTGGCGTTGCCTTTGGCACCTTCGGTCAGCGCATTGAGCGCCGCTGAAACCTCCGCCGCATCGCGCTCGCCCTTGAGGCGTGCGAGCTTGGCGAGCTGCTGCTCGCGCACTTTGGCATTATCGACCTTCAGGATGTCGATCTCGGCCTCGTTCACGACGCGGAACTTGTTCACGCCGACGATCGTCTGACGGCCCGAGTCGATCCGCGCCTGTGTGCGCGCAGCCGCTTCCTCGATGCGCATTTTCGGAATGCCGGCCGCGATGGCTTTGGCCATGCCACCGAGCCGCTCTACTTCCTCGATGTGCTGCCATGCCTTCTCGGCAAGCTCATAGGTCAGGCGCTCGATGTAGTAGCTGCCGCCCCACAGATCCGCGGTGCGCGTGGTGCCGCTCTCCTGCTGCAGCACGAGCTGCGTGTTGCGCGCAATGCGGGCCGAGAAGTCGGTCGGCAGCGCGATCGCCTCATCGAGAGCGTTCGTGTGCAGCGACTGCGTGTGGCCCTGCGTCGCGGCCATGGCCTCGATACACGTGCGCGTCACGTTGTTGAATACGTCCTGCGCCGTGAGACTCCAGCCCGATGTCTGGCTGTGCGTGCGCAGCGAGAGCGAGCGCTCGTCCTTGGGCGCGAACTCCGATTTGATGAGACGCGCCCAGAGTAAACGCGCGGCGCGCATCTTGGCGATCTCCATGAAGAAGTTCATGCCGATCGCCCAGAAGAACGAAAGACGCGGGGCGAATTTGTCGATGTCGAGCCCGGCGGCAACGCCCGCGCGCGCGTACTCGACGCCATCCGCGAGCGTGTAGGCGAGTTCGAGGTCCGCCGTCGCACCGGCTTCCTGCATGTGATAGCCGGAGATCGAAATGGAATTGAACTTCGGCATGTTCGCGCTGGTGTAGCCGAAGATGTCCGAGATGATCCGCATCGAGGGCGCAGGCGGATAGATGTAGGTGTTGCGGACCATGAACTCCTTGAGGATGTCGTTCTGGATGGTCCCCGAGAGTTTCGAGATCGGCACGCCCTGTTCTTCGCCCGCCACGATGAAGAGCGCGAGAACGGGCAGCACGGCACCGTTCATGGTCATGGACACCGACATCTGCGAGAGGTCGATGCCGTCCATCAGCGTGCGCATGTCGTAGATCGAATCGATCGCGACGCCGGCCATGCCGACATCGCCCTTCACGCGCGGGTGGTCGCTGTCATAGCCGCGATGCGTGGCGAGATCGAAGGCTACCGAGAGGCCCTTCTGACCAGCCGCGATATTGCGACGGTAGAAAGCGTTGCTCTCCTCGGCCGTCGAGAAGCCGGCGTACTGGCGGATCGTCCACGGCTGCGTGACGTACATCGTCGGGTACGGGCCGCGCAGGAAGGGCGCGATGCCGGGCAGAGTGTCGACGAAATCGAGCCCGGCGGTATCGGCGCCGGTATAGACCGACTTGAGCGCAATGCCCTCAGGCGTCTCGAAGGTCGCGGCCGGTGGGGCCGCCGGAGGCTGAGACGGCGTGCCGAGCGCGATGGTCGTGAAATCCGGTATTCTGCTCATGCTGCGGCCTCGGCGAAGGAAGCGCTGAACGCCCCCGCAGCCAGAGCGACAAAGTCTGTCGCCGGACAGTTACGGGTGCGTCGCTGCTTAACCAATCAAATTACACTGTAAAATCGCGCCAACGGGCCGCCGGGTCAACCCCGGAGGATAGCCGGGCCGCCTGCGCGGATCGCGGGCTTCAGGCGAGCCATTCCCGCGCCCGGCCATCCGAAGTCAAACTTTCTCGCCTTCGACCCAGCGGTAGCGAAAATCGCAGTGACTCGCGCCCTGCATAATGGTCTGGGTCCGCTCCATCTTCAGGCGCGGATCATAGCCCTCGCAGAATGTCCCGTCGCGCTGGCAGGAGAGCAGATGGCCGATCTCGCCGAGTCCCATGTCACGGTACATCTCGGCATAACGGCATCGCGTCACGTTGAAATCGAATTCGGTATCGCTTTCGTGCAGCGTCTCGGTCCTCAGTGCATCACCCATGCGCCACTGCGCCTGGCGATCGATAAATGTGCGCATGGACGTCTCGCCACCGGGCTCGGACGCTGCGAGTTGGCGTGCCTGCTCGATCGATGAGCGACGCACGGCCTCGGCGATCGCGCGCGCCGCGGCGTCCTTGCCGTGGCTCTGCGCCAGTGTGTCATAGACATGCTTGAGGATTGTCGCCTCGATCCGGCGGCGCTCGAGCATGGGCAGGCTGTCGGCCATCGTCATCGCACCACTCCCAAGCGTTTTCATCGACATATCCTATCCGGATGCCCGCGACCGTCCAGCACCCGCTTCATGGTCCCCCGGGAACAGGCGCACGTGCGGTGCGTTGACCCTCGTCCGGCGTCTCATTAACTTTGCACGCAGCATATTGGGGTCACAGAGGCGAGCCATAGATCCTCCATGACGAATCACCCGAAATTCCGGGCCTGGCGGAGCGGACTGGCGGCAGCAGCGCTCGCGCTGGCTGTGGCCTTCGGCGCGACCTCGCGCCCCGCACAATCCCAGAGCCTGAGCTTCATTCGCGATACCGAGATCGAGCAGCTCCTAAGTGACTATGCTCAACCGATCTTCCGAGCGGCCGGCCTCGGCACCGGCCGCATCACCATGCGCATCATCCGGCACGAGGCCTTCAACGCCTTCGTGCTCGACGGCCGCAATGTGTTCATCCACACAGGTGCCCTTCAGGTATCGGAGACGCCCAATCAGGTCATCGGCGTCATCGCGCACGAGGCGGGGCACATCGCCAACGCGCATCTCTCCGATCTGCGCTCAAAAATCGCCGCCGATCCCACGCGTGGCTTTCTGTCGCAGTTCCTCTTCGTCGGCGTGATGCTCGGCCAGATGCGCGGCAACGAGCTGGTCGCCGATCAGGCGGGAATACGCTACCTCAATGCGACGAAGCAGTCGACGCGCGGCATGATCGAGACCTTCGAGCGTTTCGCTCAAGAGGAAACCTTCACGCTCCAGCGCACGCCGCAGAGCCTGTTCGCCCGCACGCATCCGTTCGCCGCAGACCGCCTCACACAGATCCGCCGCGCGGCCGAGGCGAGCCCTCACTGGAATACCCGCGACCCCGCGCCGCTTCAGCTCCGCCATGACATGATGCGGGCGAAGATCTCGGGCTACCTCGATCGCCCGCAAATCGTCTTCAACCGCTACCCGCAGTCCGACCAGTCGCTCCCGGCGCGTTACGGGCGTGCCATCGGCACGTACTTTATGAGCGGCGTGGATCGTGCGATCCCGCTCGTCGATGCACTCATCAAAGAGCAGCCGAACAATCCGTATTTTCACGAGGTCAAAGCCGACTTCCTTATGCGCTCCGGGAAGCCGCGCGAAGCCGTGCCAATCTTGAGACGCGCGGCTCAGCTCGCAGGCCCGAACGCTCCCTTGATCAGCGTTCGTCTGGCCCAGGCCATGGTCACTGCCGATGACGGCAATTTCGACGAAATCATCAGTCTTGCCCGTAAATCGCTGATCCAGGATCCCAATCCGCAGGCGTATCGGATCCTCGCCAATGCTTTCTACAAGCAGAACCGCCTGCCGGAGGCCGACCTGTCGACTGCCGAGGCTCTTTTTCTCGAAGGTGACCTCAAACAGGCCCAGATTTTCGCCAAACGTGCCCAGCCGCGCCTCAAGAGCGGGTCACCCAACTGGATCCGAGCTGGCGATATCGTGAGTTTCAAAATTTCCGGCTGAAGCTATAACCGAGCCCTGCTGGACGCCTAGGAGCGCTTCTCTATGACCAACTTTCTGCGCGGCAAAGGTCGCCGCCTGACCGGCCTTGCCGCATTGGCCGTGGCTGCTGCTTTCCTTGCGCCTATCGCGGCGCCATTGGCGGAGACGCCGATCCGCCTCGCCCAGGCCGCGACACCCGAGGCGAGTGCGAAAGCCGCTGAAGCCTTCTCGCCCGAGCAGAAGAAGGCCATCGAGGCGATCATCAAGGACTACCTCATCGCGAATCCCGAGGTTTTCCTCGAGGTGCAGAGCGCGCTCGAAGCCCGCATGGAGGAAATCCAGGCGAAGCGTCTGCAGGTGGCGATTACCGCGCAGGCCGAGGAGATCTACCGCAGCCCCGGCGCGCCTGTCGCCGGCAACGCGCAGGGTGACGTCACGGTCGTCGAGTTCTTCGATTACAACTGCGGCTACTGCAAACGCGCCTTCACCGACCTCGCCAAGGTGATCGAGAAGGATACGAAGGTGAAGCTCGTCCTCAAGGAGCTGCCGATCCTCTCGAAGGGCTCCGAGGAAGCGGCGCGTGTGGCCCTCGCGGCAAAGGCGCAGGGCAAATACTGGGAAGTGCATCGCGCCCTTCTGACCATGCGCGGCCAGGCCAATGAGCAGACCGCTCTTGCCGCCGCCGAGAAGGCCGGCCTCGACATGGCCAAGCTGAAGGCCGACATGAAGGGCGATGCGGTGACGCAAGAGATCGGCCGTGTCCGCGAGCTGGCGCAGTCCATGGGCATTCAGGGAACGCCGCACTTCCTTGTCGGCGATCGCGCTATCGCAGGTGCTCCGCAGAACCTTCAGGAGATCATGGGGCAGCACATCGCCGACATCCGCAAGGAAGGCGGTTGCAAGGTCTGCTGAGCGGCGTTTAGCCAACTGACGATGTTCTATAGGCCCGCGCGTGCGCTTCGCCGCGCGGGCTTCGACTTGCATAGGCTGCCGCCGCGCCGCCGTTTGGAGGCTGACCATGCGCCAGACGGCCTCCGGCGCTCCACAGCCTGCTCTATCGCACTGCCGAATTAGCTGGTAGACGAACGCTGGTTCTAACGAGAATGCAATGTGCTGAGCGCCGCCGGGGCAGGCCCCGA
>JAEYPL010000283.1 GCA_023410905.1 Pseudomonadota bacterium | reverse complement strand
GTCACAGGCCGGCACTGTACCAAGCAGACAACCAAAGAGGGCGTTGGTTCGCTGCCTGGCCAACCGATCAGCGTTTCATGGCATCTTCGAGGAGGCCACTCCTGCCATAGTCGCTGATCGCCTCATTGGGACTAGGAGATGCGGCGGACCTAATCCCAAGAGTTCAATGTCGCTTCTTCCCCCTCTTGACCCAGATGACAGCCGATTCCCGGCGGCGTGGGCGCTTGGGCAATTAGAATCAGCAGTCTGAATGACGGACCGCAGACCAAATCTACGTGAAGAGAATGGCAGATTTCCGGCAGCCACGCAATGTCAAGATGGGAAATGCGGGGTAAACGGCAGGTGCGAAATTTTATGTTTATAAAACATCGGATCGACCGCTGGGCCTAGATCGGATTCCGAAACTATGTGGCTCTACCGCCTCGATTTTTGCGGGCGAGCGAGAGCAATTGTGACCAATGCCTGCCGCGACGCGAAGCTCGGTCGCTAGGCGTTATTGCGAACCTCTTAATCCTGTTAACTGAACGCGGTCCGCGAGCAATCGCATCGCGTTCATTCAACTGCCGCCAGCGTGGTTGGAGCACCGCACGCCGTCCCCCAGGAAAATCTTCGCGCGGCGCAACTGCACGCCCTGTCGCGCGCGAAAAAATGCACGCACAATGCGGCGTCGGCACGGCACACGCCCGAATACCGCCAAAGAAGCGGGTTCAATAGTCATTACGCGAAGTGTCATCGGACTTCCTCGGCGTTCCGAGGCGTTGGACACGTTCAGCAACGCTTTCGAGCGGTACTGCGTGACGATCCAGCGGCTGATGTGCAGCGAAAGATCCACCGGAACAGAGTGGGGAGAGAGAGAGAGGGATGTCCAATGCTTTGTAGTTTCAGTTTCGGCGTAACCCGTATTGCCTTGGCGCTGGCCATTGCGGGGACCATGGCCTTCGCCGCTCCCACAAGCTCGAACGCCCAGACAGGGCAGCCGACGAAGGGACAGCGCCTCGGGCCGCTCGATCAGATGCGCGCGCAAATCAACTAGAATGTCGTCACTATCGTCTCAGGCAATCCGAACGGCGGCTATCTCGGAATTGCCTACGACATCGCCGCCGTCACCGACGACGGCGACAATCTGCGGGTGCTGCCGATCGTCGGCAAGGGCGCGGCCCAGAACGTTCGCGATATCCTTTTTCTCAGGGGTATCGACATGGGCCTCGTCAACACAGTCACGCTGAGCCACTTCAAGGACGATCCTCAGCTCGGGCCGCACGTCACACGCAACATGGTCTACATCACGCGGCTGTTTGAGGATGAGTTGCACATCCTCGTGCGCCCGGAAATCAAATCGCTCAAGGATCTCGAAGGCAAAGCGGTCAACTTCAGCGACGCGGGAAGCGGTGCGCAGCTTGCGGCGCAGCGCATGTTTGCAGCCCATGGAATGAAGGTGTCGGAAGTCAACATGGGTCAGGCCGATGCCATCGAGCGCATGAAGCGCGGCGAGGTGTTCGCGACGATCTGCACGTGCCTCAAGCCACTCCGGCCCTATGCCACCGTTCCGAAGGAGCTCGGCTTCCGTCTCCTGCCGGTGGCCTATGAGGGCCATTTCCTCGAGGACTACCTGCCGGCCGAGTTCACGCACGCCGACTACCCGAACTTGATCCCCGAAGGCGAGAAGGTCGAAGGCGTTGCGGTGCCGCCCCTGCTCATGGCCTTCAACTGGACTGGCGATCACGGGCGCTACCTGCGTCTTGCGAAGTTTGTCGACGCGTTCTTCACGAAGTTCCCGGAAATCCAGAAGCCGCCGCGCCATCCGCGATGGAAGAACGTCAACCTCGCCGCGACCATCGATGGATGGACGCGCTTCCCGCCTGCGCAGGAGTGGCTCGATCGCGTTGCGGCGGGCAGGCCGGCACCGACGATGACGGGCAGCGCACCGCAGCCCGGTGGCGGCACCAACGCGGCGATGAGCGAGGCGCTGTTCAAGGAATTCATGGAATGGCGCCGCAAACGCGGCAGTAACTGAGCGAGGCTGAGCGGGCGCTTCGGCTGCCCGCTCAAGCTCCCCAGGCAGTACGATAGACGCGCAGCCAGTTGAGACCGAGTACCTTTCGGATATCGGTTTCATTGAAGCCACGCCCGGCAAGGCGCTCGGTGAGGCGCGCAAGCCCGCTCTGCGCATTGCCGCTCATCCCGGTGACGGTCGGCGCAATCGCGGTTGCCCCGCCCTCGCGCCACCAGTCGATGTATTGGCGCGAGCGCGCGAGCGGACACGTCACGTCGATGATGATGGCTTCACGGTGCAGGCGCAGCGGATCCAGCATGGTGCACTCTTCGGCAGTCGGGCGAAGTTGAGCCGAGTATAGTGCGGCCGCCGTCGCGCAACTACGTCAGCGCCCCTATTCCTGGATCATCGCACGGCCCTGCTCGACATGAATGGCGACGTCGAGCCCCTCCGTGCCGCCACCGACACGCGCGCCACGCACGGCCGATGCCTCTCGCGCATCACATCCGATCGCGACGCGCACATGCCTGTCCGTCGTGCAGATGCCGTTGGCTGGATCGAAGGCAAGCCAGCCGAGGCGCGGGACGTTCACCTCGGCCCAGGCGTGGCCGGCCTCCTGATCGATGCGGTCCGTCCGCAGGAAGTAGCCGCTGACATAGCGCGCGGGATGGCCGAGTGCGCGCGCGGCCGCGAGCAGGATGTGCGTGAAGTCCTGGCAGATGCCGCGCTTCGCGTCGAAGGCATCGCCGGCCGGCGTATCGGGGCTCGTGGCGCCGATCACAAAGGTCATGGCTTTGTGAATGCCGCGATTGAGCGCGTGGAGCGTCGCCAGCGCATCGCCGCCTTGCCCCGCCGAGGTCTCGCGCGCAAAGCGTCGGAGCGAGGGCGTGAGCCGCGTGAGAGACGTCTCGCGCAGGAAGAGGCGCGCCGGCTGGCGCTCCACGGCGCCGCGCACGAAGCCATTCGTGTCGCGCGTATCTACCTCACCCTCGATGGTGATGGTCGCCTGCGTCAGCGGCCCGTGCAGAAAGACGAGGTGCGTGATGTTACCGTAGGCATCCTCGCTGCGATCGAGCCGTGCATCCGCATCGACGGCAACGCGCCACGACCGGATGAACTGCCCTTCGTGCGGGCGCGGCGTCATGCGCAGGAGCTGCAGCGCATCGCTCGCGGGTTCGTCGTAGGTGTAGCGCGTCTCGTGCCGGACCTTGATGCGCATGACGAGGTACCGGCTACGAGAGATACTGCTGGGTGATCGCGGCCCCCAGCCGGTTGTTGTCCTCGATGAACTCCACCAGGAACTCGTGCAGGCCCGACTGGAAGATCTGGTCCATGTCGGCATTCTGGAGACGCGCCGTGGTCGAGCGCGCAATGTGCTGGGCCGGCCCCTGGCGGCCATAAGCCTCCGCGATCTGGTCGAGATAGTCGTTGAGCTCCAGATAGCAGGAGATGAGCGAGCGCGGCTGTTCGGGCCTCAAAATGAGGAAGTCCGCGACGAGCCACGGCTTGACGTTCTCGCGGTACACCCAGTGATAGGACGTGAGCGCGTTGACGCTTCTGAGGATCGACGACCACTGGAAATAGTCGAGCCCGCCTCCGACCCGCTCCTTCTCCGGAAGCAGCACGTGGTACTTCACGTCGAGCAGGCGGGCCATGTTGTCGGCGCGCTCGGTGAATGTGCCGAGGCGCTGGAACCAATACTGGTCGGAGCGCAGCATGGTGCGGTAGGCGGCACCGTCGAAACGCAGCGACATCTGCTGCACGCGCTGGAGAAACTGCGTCAGCGCCGACTGCGAGATGCCGTCGAACTCGATGCCGCGCATGTCGTTCCAGCCCTCGTTCAGGATCTCCCACATCTCACTCGTGATGGCCGTGCGCACCGCGCGGGCATTCGAGCGGGCGGTTTCGACGCACGCCTTGATCGAGCTCGGGTTGGCCGGTGAATCCACAATGTAGCGGATCACGTTCTCGCGCGTCGCGCCGTCAGGATAGATCTCCTTGAAGGGCTCCGTACAGGCCGCCGTCGCGATCGCCGACTCCCACTCGTTCGAAACACCTGCATAGGCCGACGGCAGTGCTGCCAGACGCTGCGCCACATGCAGAATGCGCGCAAGGTTCTCCGCGCGCTCGGTGTAGCGGGAGAGCCAGTAGAGATTATCCGCCATTCTGGAAAGCATCAGGTCTCCACCACCCAGGTATCCTTCGTACCCCCACCCTGGGAGGAATTCACAACCAGCGATCCTTCCTTGAGCGCAACCCGTGTGAGACCACCCGGCACACACCGCACCCCATCGGCCCCGCAGAGCACATAAGGGCGCAGATCCACGTGCCGCGGCGCCAGCCCGGAGTCGACGAAGCACGGCACGGTCGAAAGCGCGAGCGTCGGCTGGGCGATGAAATCGTCGGGATGGGCCTTCAGCTTGGCGGCGAAGGCATCGCGCTCGGCTTTGGTCGCGTGCGGCCCGACGAGCATGCCATAGCCGCCGGAGCCATTGACCTCCTTCACGACGAGCTCATGGAGCCGCGAGAGGACGTAGCGCAGCGCCTCGGGCTCGCGGCAGCGATGCGTCGGCACGTTGGAGAGAAGCGGCTTCTCGCCGAGGTAGAATTCGACGATCTCTGGCATGTAGCTGTAGATGGCCTTGTCGTCGCCGACGCCCGTGCCGATAGCGTTGGAGATCGTGACATTCCCCGCCTTGTACGCCGACATGAGGCCCGGCACGCCGAGCATGGAGCCCGGATTGAAGGCGATCGGATCGATGAAGTCGTCGTCGATGCGCCGGTAGATGACATCCACGCGGCGAGGCCCTTCGGTCGTGCGCATGTAGACGATGTTGTCGCGCACGAGCAGATCGCGGCCCTCGACCAGCTCGACACCCATCTTGTCGGCCAGGAATGAATGCTCGTAGTACGCCGAGTTGAAGGGACCGGGCGTCAACAGCACGACCGTGGGATCCTTCGACGCCGAGCGCGGCGCCAGCGAGCGCAGCGTTTCCAGCAGCGCGTCGGGATAGTTGTCGACCGGCGCGACACGCAGCGAACCGAACAGCTCCGGCATGAGCCGCATCATGGCCTCGCGGTTCTCCAGCATGTAGGAGACGCCGGAGGGCGTGCGCGCATTGTCCTCGAGTACGTAGAACGTGTCGGCATCGACGCGCACGATATCGATGCCGGCGATGTGGACGTGAATGCCACCCGGCGGCGTGAAGTGCGTCATTTCCGGCTGGAAGGCCGGGTTCTGCAGGATCAGCTCCTCCGGCACGATGCCCGCGGCGACGATCTCGCGATCGTTGTAGCTGTCCGCGATGAATGCATTGAGAGCCTTCACCCGCTGTTCGAGCCCGCGCACGAGCCGTTGCCATTCGGCGGAGGTCAGCACCCGCGGCACGATGTCGAAGGGGATGAGCCGCTCCGTGCCCTGGTTATCGCCGTAGACGTTGAAGGTGATGCCGATGCGGCGGAAGAAATGCTCGGCTTCGAGCTTGCGATTGACGAGCAGCTCGCGCGGCGCCTGCTTCAGCCAGTCCGAAATCACCTCGTATCCCGCACGCACGCCCCCATCAGGTACATTCATCTCGTCGAAGAATGCGGCAACAGGGGCTGCGGACATGGGCTCTCCTTATGCGCGAACAGCGAACATCAGGAGATACTAGAGTCGCCCGCGCCGCAATTGAAGCGTTTACTCATTGGGCAGTTGCCAACTTATCGGGCGACGGACGAAGCGGAGCCGCGCTAGTTGCTGCCGAATTGGGCAGCCGTGCGGCAGGACCTCAGCGGAAGGCGGCAACATGAAAGGCTTGGCTCAAACGTGGCAGCTATGGGCGCTGTTGTCAGCCGGCTTCGCGGCCTTGACGGCGATCTTCGCCAAGATCGGCGTGGAGGGCGTCGGCTCCGACTTCGCCACCTTCATCAGGACCGTCGTGATCCTGCTGGTCGTCGGGATCCTGCTGCTGGGGACCGGGCAATGGCAGTCGCCGGGCAGCGTATCGGGGCGGACCTACCTGTTCCTCGTCCTCTCGGGCATGGCAACAGGCGCCTCCTGGCTCTGCTACTTCCGCGCCCTCAAGCTCGGCGACGCGGCGCGCGTGGGGCCCATCGACAAACTCAGCGTCGTTCTCGTTGCCCTATTCGGTGTGCTGCTACTCGGAGAGAAGCTCTCGGCGGCAAACTGGGTCGGGGTCGCCATGATCGGCGCGGGCGCCATTCTGGTCGCCTATCAGGGCTGACCGCCAGCATCTTGGCAAAGTTTCCGGGGGCGCGCGCCTGCATCTTTCGAGCGGCCGCCGTCAAGCTAACCCGGACTACAAAATTGTGGAAATGCAGCACTCGTGCTATCTTTGATTCGCACGCGTCTCGACCGCGTATCCTGGTCCTGGTGCATCGGATGTTCCCGCATCCGACATAAATCCTCGATACCCCAGCGCCCACCGATCCCCGGCGGTGGGCGCAAATCGTTTTGCAGCACCGTCGTCTGGAGATCTGGTTTTGGCGGATTGGGCGCGTACGGCGCCGAAAATAGAAACGGCCCGCCAGGGACGGGCCTAAGGCCTTGATTTCGATGGAGCGGGCGATGGGATTCGAACCCACGACCCCAACCTTGGCAAGGTTGTGCTCTACCCCTGAGCTACACCCGCATCCAATCGAGAGCGACCGCCCGGAGGCGATCGAGGGCCACCTTATGGCGGAAAGGCCAACGGATTGCAAGAGCCCCAAACGCCGCTGTCCGCCATAGGTTCCGGGCCCATATCCGCGAGCGTCGGCACAACAGCTTCGGCGCCGGTTTGTGAAACCAACTTCGTCCCCTCGCGCTTGGCATCTGCCGGGGTATCGAGAGGAGAAGTACAATGCTACGAGGCTTGATCGTCGCGGCAGCTCTGACTGCAAGCGGTGTCGTATTGGGGGCGGCCAGCGCGGGCGCCGCACCGGTTTCGGCTGGACCATTCTCCACGCCGAACCTGCAGCAATCACTCGCCGAAAAAACGCAATACCGCTCTTGCCGTCGTTGGTATCGCGAGTGCCGCGCACGCTGGGGTGGTGGCCGCGACTTCCGCCGCTGCATGCGGCGTCACGGTTGCGACTGAACTGACGACCTTGGCGCAGGGCAACCTGCGCCAAGATTCTTCAAACCGCACAGATATAGCTCACCGTCCGAATGCGCCGCTCCTGCAGATTGCGCACCTGATTGCGCGTCATTGCCGGAAAGTCATCGCCGAGGAATGTGCGGAAGGTCAGAGGCGGAACCCCGCCCTGCTTCATGCGCTCGGCCATCGCCTCGAACCAGCGCTGGCCCTCCTCAGTCGTGTCGGCAGAGCTGAGAATTTTGAAGCCGGTAGCGGTCAGCAGGGTCTGCATCTCGTCCGGTGTCGCGACGTGGCTGATCGACGGCTCGCGCGCCCAGGGGACAGGATAGAGAATCTCGCCGCCCTCTCCCTGCAGAACGTCGTAGATGCCGAACAGACCGCCCGGCTTCAGCACGCGGCGCGCCTCGGCGTACATGCGATCCTTGGCGGCGATGTTCATGGCGACGTGGATGGTCATCGCGGCATCGAAGGCGCCGTCGGCAAACGGAAGGCGGGTGGCGTCACCGACCTGGAATTCCACCCGGTCGTTCAGCCCGACCCATTTGCTGAGTGCCGTCGCAGCCTCGCAGAAGGCGGGCGTGAGGTCGATGCCCGTCACGTGGCAGCCGTAGGTCTCGGCAAGCGTCCGAGCGGGGCCGCCGAGGCCACTGCCGAGATCGAGGACACGCGTACCGGCCGTCAGGTTCAGGCCCTCGGCGAGTTCCAAGGTGGCCTTGCGCCCGCGGATATGGAACTCGTCGATCGAGCCGAGATCGGCAGTGGTCAGCGCGCCGATGTCCTTGCCGCTCTCGCGGAGCTTGTCGGCGATCGCGTCGACCAAGCCGTGTGCACTGCTGTAGTGCCTCGCAACGTCATCCGCCATGCGCTCCTCCATCGTCAGGTCAGCAAGAGATCACACCGCTAATGCTTTCGTAGCGTGAATTCAGGTGCAGTGCGACCGCACAAATTTGCGCCACCCACGTGAACCTCTCGCCCTGTGCTCGCGACAGATGGGCAGAGGTGCACAGCGCACTTCCCACTGAGGAGAGCACCACCATGAAAGCCCCTATCCTCGCAGCCATGATCGCGGCCTTCGGCATGGCCGCCCTCGCGCAACCCGCCGCAGCCTGCTCGAACGGATACGAGCCGGTCTGGATCCAGGGCAACAAGGTCTGCAAGATCAAGACACCCAAAATGGGCCTGAAGGCCAACACGGGCGCAAAGCCCGGAGCCGCCAAGAAGCAGGCCACCAAAATGCAGCCCGCGCGTCAGTAGTTTGCGTAACACAAGCGGGCCGGCAGGAGCCTCGATCGGGCAACCGGTCGGGGCTCTCGCATGGCTGGCGACGTGTGCGCTTCTACTTTCCCCACTTCGCCCAGTACGCGCCGAACAGCGCTTCCTCGGAGGGCTTGTCCTCGGGGATGGTCATGACGAGGTGGGTGATGTTGACGAAGTTCCGCCACGAAAGATTGTCGGAAAAAGCATTTGCCTGCCACGTGCCGCAGCCCATGGTCAGCGTGAACGGGAGCGCATTGTTGAAGCCACCGCCATTGCCGAACGTGTGCGCCTGATTGACGAGCACGCGCACGACATCCGTATCGGCCGCGAGTTCACGCGCGTGCTCCATGTTCTTCGTGTGGATACCGCAGGAGTGGCCACGGCCCTGGTAGTCGAGGATGTCTTTCACGAGCCGCTTGGCATCGGCGAAACCCTTGGCGCGGTAGATGGTGAGCACGAGCGAGAGCTTCTCGCCAGACAGCGGATGCGCCTTGCCGATACCCGTCTCCTCGGCCATCACGAACTTGCAGCCCTTCGCGCGCGATGAAAGCTCGAACACTTCGACGAGCCGCTCCGGCCCTTGCGCGATGACGGCGCGGTTGAGCTTGCCGTCGAGCCAGAGGCGGTCGACGATGCGCGAGCGCTCGGCCTTATCTGCCATGTAGCCGCCATGCTTCTCGAGCGCCTTGATGGCAGCGTCATAGACATCATCGACGATAACGACGGCATTCTCGGATGAGCAGGACGTCGCGTTGTCGAATGTCTTCGACTGCATGATGAGGTCGGCTGCCTGATCCAGGTCGGCACTCGAGTCGATGATGACCGGCGCATTGCCGAGGCCGACGCCGAGCGCGGGCTTACCAGACTTGTAAGCGGCCTTCACGTTCGCCTGGCTGCCCGTCGCGACGACGAGATCGGACATCTCCATGAGCCGCGTCGTCATTTCGCGCGAGACAGGTGCCGGCAACATCTGCACGAGGTCCGCCGGCAAGCCAATGCGCGTCAGCTCCGCGCGCATACCCGCCACTGATGCCTCGGTAGCGGCCCACGCGTTCGGCGGCGGCGCAATGACGATCGCATTGCCGCCCTTGAGCGCCATCATGGCCTTGTTGACGGGCGTGGCCTGCGGGTTCGTCGATGGCGTGATCGCCGCGACGACACCGACGGGCTTGGCCCACTTCACGAGTCCCTTCTCCGGCATCTCCTCGATGATGCCAGTCGACTTCGCGCGCAGGAGATCGCGCAGCGTGCCGAACGTCTTGCGCTGGTTCTTGATGACCTTGCTCTCGACATTGCCGATACCGGTCACCTCGACGGCCAGTTCCGCATAGCGGCGCGCCGTCTCCGGCTTGTAGATGGACCACGCGAGCGCCGTCACGGCCTCGTCGATGCGGGGCTGTCCCTCGCGCGCGATCTCGGCGGCAAAGGCCGTCATGGCGGCGCGGGCGCGCCGGATCAGCTCGGGTACGGGATCGACGGCTGCGGTCTCGGCTGGCTTGCGGGCTGGCGTATCCTGCATGGCGTCCCTCATTTGGCTTTTTGTGGCGGCTGGCGGCCTGCTGATATGTTGTCGCCTATTCGGCCATGAATTGACAGGCTGCGCGCCGGCATGTCAAACCGCGAGACGAAACGTCCTGGTGAGTGAGACGCTGCATTGCGCACCGCGCAGCTTGGCGCCGGCCCGGATGTCCGCAAAGATAGTCCATTGCCAAAAATCCAGGGAGCAGCCGCCATGACCAAGATGACGACCGAAGAGGCCTTCGTGAAAGTGCTCCAGATGCACGGCATCGAGCACGCCTTCGGCATCATCGGGTCGGCCTTCATGCCGATCTCCGACCTCTTTCCCAAGGCCGGCATCACCTTCTGGGACGTCGCCAACGAAATGAACGGCGGCTTCATGTGCGACGGCTACACGCGCGCGTCCGGCAAGATCGCCATGTGCATCGCCCAGAACGGCCCCGGCATCACGAACTTCGTCACGCCCGTCAAAACGGCCTACTGGAACCACACGCCGATGCTGCTGGTCACCCCGCAGGCGGCCAACAAGACCATCGGCCAGGGCGGCTTCCAGGAAGTGGAGCAGATGGCGCTCTTCCGCGACATGGTCTGCTACCAGGAAGAGGTACGTGATCCCTCGCGCGTTGCCGAGGTCCTGAACCGGGTGATCCTGAAAGCCAAGCGCCTTTCGGCACCGGCGCAGATCAACCTGCCGCGTGACTACTGGACTCAGGTCATCGACATCAATCTTCCCGCCGTCGTCGAGTTCGAGCGGCCGGCCGGCGGTGCCGAAGCCATCGCCGAAGCCGCCAAGCTGCTCTCGGATGCCAAGTTCCCGGTCATTCTCTCGGGCGCAGGCGTCGTCATCGGCGGCGCCATTGCGGACTGCAAGGCACTCGCCGAGAAGCTCGATGCGCCTGTCTGCAGCGGCTACCAGCACAATGACAGCTTCCCCGGCAGCCATCCGCTCGCCGTCGGTCCGCTCGGCTACAACGGTTCGAAAGCGGCCATGGAGCTGATCTCCAAGGCGGATGTCGTGCTCGCTCTTGGCACGCGCCTCAATCCCTTCTCGACGCTGCCCGGCTACGGCATCGACTACTGGCCGAAGGATGCCAAGATCATCCAGGTCGATATCAACCCGGACCGCATCGGGCTCACCAAGCCGATTGCCGTCGGCATCGTCGGCGATGCCAAGCAGGTCGCGCGCCAGATCCTCGGCAAGCTCACGCCGACGGCCGGCAACAACGGTCGCGACGCGCGCAAGGCCCTGATCCATCAGACCAAGTCGGCATGGCTGCAGACGCTCTCGGGCATGGATCACGAGGACGACGATCCCGGCACGACCTGGAACGACCGCGCCCGCAAGCGCGATCCGAACCGTCTGTCGCCGCGTCAGGCGTGGCGCGCCGTGCAGGCAGGCCTGCCGAAGGACGCCATCATCTCGACGGACATCGGCAACAACTGCGCCATCGGCAATGCCTATCCGACCTTCGAGCAGGGCCGGAAGTATCTGGCCCCGGGTCTGTTCGGGCCCTGTGGCTATGGCTTTCCCGCGATCATCGGCGCGAAGATCGGCTGTCCGGATACGCCGGTCGTCGGTTTCGCTGGTGACGGCGCCTTCGGCATTTCGATGAGCGAGTTGGGCTCGATCGGCCGCAAGGAATATCCCGGCATCACGATGGTCGTGTTCCGCAACTACCAGTGGGGCGCGGAGAAGCGCAACACGACGCTCTGGTACGACGACAACTTCGTCGGCACGGAGCTGCATCCGGAACTGAGCTACGCGAAGGTCGCCGAGGGCTGCGGCCTCAAGGGCGTCGTCGCGCGCACGCAGGATGAACTGAAGGCGGCCATCGCGGAGTCGTGCGAGGCTCAGAAGAAGGGCGTCACGACTTTCATCGAGGTGATCCTCAACCAGGAGCTCGGCGAGCCCTTCCGCCGCGATGCCATGAAGAAGCCGGTCGTCGTCGCCGGCATCAAGAGCGAGGACTTCCGTCCGCAAAAGGTGGATTGATTAAAGGCGTGCTCGGGGGAGAGTGCCGAGGGGCGGGCAGCGATGCCCGCCCTTTTTATTTGGGTTTCTTGTCGCGATCACCGGCCTGGAGATGGCGGCCGCTGTCGAGCAGCTCCGAGGTGTATTCCTCGTAGGTCACACCGGCCGCCTCCGCGCGTTTCAGGCGGAACATCATGATGCTGTAAGGCGGGTTCTTCCAGGCCTCACGATGCGCCTTGCGCCAACGATAGGCAACGAACGCATCATTGACGGGCGGATCGAGCGGCGGACCACCATTGTGCCCGATGGTCGGAAGACCCGGGACGAGGCCCCATTTGATGATCTCGGGCGGCGGACGCCTCAGTCCCGCGACGAATGGGGGACGTGGCCCCTTACCCCAGCCTCGATCGTAACGGTCGCCCATGTGCCGTACCCGGGCCTGCGATTCCAAGTTTTGACCTATCGAAACGGAACCATGCGCGCCGCCGGGTCGCCAGCCTGAACTCCAGGCGGCCTGCCAGCATTTTGGGCAAGGCAACCGGCCCAACAGAGGCCCCCGTCTCGGATGATTCAGAGCGCGTTAAGCACTCACGCCTACAATCTATGATTGCAATAACGTGATATATGCATCCTCAGGATGAGCCGAATGCCGGTCCTAGAGTTTCCCGCGCTGTTCGTGAGCGGCGGCTTCAGCCCGTTCCCGCTTGGCGATCTTTCGCCTCGGCTCAGGGCGAGATTCCGGGTTGGTCGGGTCGGCGGCGCGCGGCGCCTCAAGTCCCGCCGGCGTCCGCGCCGGCCTGCACTGGACCTGGATGTGCTCACCATGGGCGGCACACACCGGGCCACGCTGGTGTCCCTCACTCTTTATGGCGCCACTCTCACAAGTGAAACCCGCCTGAGACGCCGTGAGGTGGTTGCGCTGCGCCTGCCGAACGGCACGCGCATCAATGCTCGCGTGCGGTGGCGGCTCGGTCGCCAGAATGGCGTTGATTTCATCAATCCAGTTGCGGATTTCGCGCACCTTCTGCGCGCGTGTCAGAAGGTCCGGAAATTGCGCGGCCTGGCCCGTTCGCGCCGGGCTGCTTTCGGCGCCCAACCCCGCCAGCAAAGCCTCGCCCATCGCTTGCATTTGGCCTTCGCAGACACACGACGTCTCGGCCGTCAGCTTCTGCGCTGGTGCCGGAGTTTGTGATGGCCCCCGGGGCGCATCGCCATACTTTCCTCGCGAAATCCTGATCGACCGCCGCTTGCGTTCCATGGAGCGCAACGCTTTAGCTGCGCCGTGCGGCGAAGATACCGAGGAAGGAGATCGGCGAGTGACTGGATCCCTGCGACTGCCAGTGCTCATCACCCTGCTTCTGGCAGCGGTACTCGTGACGGGCACGGGCAGCAACCTCGCGGCCCAGACAGCGACCTATCGCCTGGACAAGGACTACACCGCGATCAACTTCTCCTGGTCGCACGTCGGGCTCTCGCGCCAGTCCGCGCGCCTGACGGGCGCCGAGGGGCGCGTCACGTTCGATCCAGCTAATCCCGAAGCCAGCACCATCGACGTCACGATGAAGGCGGCGAACATCACGACGGGCATCCGCGACTTCGACCTCCTCATTAAATCGCCGGACTACTTCAACGCCGCGCAATTCCCCCTGATCATGTTCAAGTCGACGGCTATCCGCCAGTTGAGCGACAAGACGGGACAGGTGATGGGGGATTTGACGATCAAGGGGGTCACGCGCCAAGTCGCGCTCAGTGTCGTATGGAATTTCTCCGGCGAGCATCCGCTTGCGAAAGTGAACCCGAACTACCGCGACGTCCAGGTTGCCGGCTTCTCGGCAACGGCCGTGCTGCGCCGCTCGGACTGGGATCTTTCGCTCGCCATTCCATTCGTCTCGGACGAAATCCGCCTCAGCATCGAGACCGAGCTGATCATGAGCGAGTAAGATGCCCACCGGATATGAGAGCCGCGACAGAGGAGGAGGCCCCTGAAAGCCCGCTTCGATCAGCTCGCGGCCTACAATCGCTGGGCCAATGCGCGTCTATACGAGGCCGCGCTCTCCGATGACGACTATCGCCGCGACGTCGGCGCCTTCTTCAAAAGCCTGCGCGGCACGCTCAATCATCTGCTCGTAGCCGACCGCATCTGGATGAAGCGCCTGACGGGCGAAGGCGAGCATCCAGATCGGCTGAATGCCATCATCCATGAGGATCGAAAGGATCTGGCTCTGGCGCGCGCCGACGAGGATGATCGGATCGTCCGATACATCGCGTCATTGGATGAGGGTGCGCTTGGCGGCAAGCTGAAATACGCGACCACATCCGGAAAGCCCTTCGAGCAAGCCCGCGCCGAAATCCTCTCGCACTTCTTCAATCACCAGACGCATCATCGCGGCCAAGCACACACGATCCTCTCGATCGTAACGGGCGCCGAGCCGCCGTCGCTGGACTTGCTGCAGATGCAGCGAGGCATCGCCGCGCCGGATTTGCGGGCGCTCGTCGCGCACTGACACCGGCTACGCAACCACCGGCCGTTACATCATTATCACTACCGCACCAGCAATCCCCTCGCCGGATTGACATTGCGCGACATAGATCGTGCAATTCATCATCGTTCAATAATGATTCTGCGGCTGGCAGTCCGCATGAATTCCGGGGGGAATTGATTTTGCTGAGCACGCATCTGAGAAACGTTGCCCTATCACTCGCTGGCCTTGCCATCGCGACTTCATCGGGCGCGTGGGCGCAGACCGCACTGCGGGATCCGTGGTCCGGCTTTTATGCCGGCATCAATGCCGGAAGCGTCTGGGGAGACAGCTCAGCCCTTCTGACCGGCGACGATGTGGGCGGAAATGGTGCCGGAAACGTCTTCCTCAACATTGCCTCAGCAAGTGATCCGATCTTTGGCTATATTCCTCGATCGCTGGCGCTCAGTCCGGATCGCTTTATCGGCGGAGCTCAGCTTGGATATCTCACTCGTCTGTCGTCCCACATCGTGATCGGCATTGAAGCCGACGCGCAGATGGCAAGCGCGAATGATCGCTCCGGCGTGATCGGGGATTTTTTTTCTACGGCCTATTTGGCTCTTGCGGCACAGCAGAACTTGGATTGGTTCGCCTCACTGCGCGTTCGGCTGGGTTATCTGATAAATGACAACCTGCTCGTCTTCGGCAGTGGCGGCATGGCGGTCGGAAAGACCGAAGTACATGCGAGCATCGATAATGTAGGCGGCCTCCCCCTGTCTGCGTCGGGCCCCATCAGTGTTTTGTCATGCAGTTCAATGACGACATGCCTAGCGGGGACCTCCTCCGAAACCTCCGCAAGCTGGGCGTTTGGCGGCGGTTTCGAATGGTCCCTGACCAGCACACTCAGCTTCAAGGCCGAGTATCTGCGCCTCGATTTCGGTAGCCAGACCGTGCGCATGATGGCAGTGGCGCCAACGATCGGCGACGCCTTCGTCGATGCCAAGATTCGACATACCTACGACATCGCGCGCGTGGGGCTGAACGTGCGGTTCTGATCCTGCGCTTGCTAGGCGATCGCTTTCGCCGCATAGCTCCGAAAAATGGCGCCCCGACACATCGTGCCGCGGCGCCACTCTTTTATTTGTATCGCGTGATCTGTTCGTGCTTACCAGCCGAACAATCCACCGCTGCCGTCACCACCGACCTTGAAGTTCAGTCGCGCATGGACGGCGTGGATGGCATCCATCTCCACGCGCGTGCTGCTATCGAACGAGCCCGAACCCACGCCCGTGACGTCGATGGTCGTCACGCCACTGTGCGTCTTCGCGCCGAGATCGATGTAGTTGTACTCGATGCCGAAGGTCACATTCGGATTGATCATGTACTCGAAGCCGCCGCCGACGACCCAGCCGTGATGTCGAGCGCTCGAGCTGGTCGAGCCGCCTCCTGAACCCACTGGAGTGCATCCTCCGAGACAGGCGTTCACATCGACGGCAGTCGTGCTCGAATGACTCACCTCCGCAGAAGCGTAGCCACCCTTGACATAGCCGAGCCAACGATCGACGGCATAACCGATCCGTCCAGTTGCGGTGAAGATTTCGCCGACTTTAGTCGAGCTCGTCGTTTCGCCATCCCACGTCGCGCCGAAAAGCGGCGGAAGCCCGAGCGCACCATCGAACGCCGTCGTGGATGAGTCTCGCAAACGACCACCCGTGAACGAGGCCTCGACTCCCAGCACAAGTCCGCCGAACTGCCGCTGCAGACCGACGTGGCCACCGGCGAGAAAGCCGTCCATGTCATGACTGCTGGAATCGGGAATGCCGATCAAATCGACAAGAGCTTGAAGGCCTCCCGGGCCGGCGAGCTCGCTCGCAGATTTCGTCCAGCCGCCGCCGCCGTGAATGCCGAGATAAAGGCCAGACCAGTCGACGCGGACACCTGCGGGCTCGTCTTTCAGGCTGCCGGCCTGTACCGGCAATGCGAGAACCGCACAACCAACCACGGCCGCAGACAATGCGGCCCCTACGCTACGCAACATTACGCCCCCCAACACATACAAACGCCACACACGCACGAAGTGTTAACACTTCATCAGAGCGGCGCGACGCCTTGAGTCTGTTGTGTAGAATGTTTCGAATTTACCGTGACATTGAGGTCACGCCGATCATGCAGCGCAGCATCGGATTGCTTTGAAATTGCATCGAAAAACTTGGAGTGCCTGCTGTAGCGTTTGACCTGAGCTGTCGAACAGCCCGCGGTCCTAAACGCCCAGATCCTTCCGCACGGCGAACACCTCCATGATGCGCGCGCCTTTGTGCGGGCCGTCGACGACGAACTGCCAGCGGCCTTCCGAGTAGGTGTCGCAGAGCTTCACGCCCTTCACGAGCACCCAGTGCCCTTCACGCCCCTTGTGAACGGCGAGGATGTAGTGCGCCCAGGCGCTGCGCGGCTTCTGCATCCAGGTCCAGAGGCTCGGGCGCTCCTTGCGCTCGAGATGCATGTAGCTCTCGACCATATCCATGCGATAGCCGAAGTGCGCCAATGCAGCGGCCACCTCTTCGTTATCCGTGCCCTTGATGATCGGCTTGCGATGGGTAGGAATGTTGCGGAAGGTGCGGATCTCATCTTCCATCCGGCTGATTGGATAGCCCGTAATGGCCGCGAGCACATAGGGCCCGCAGAAGGCAATGCGGCCGGTGTCGTTCGTGACCTCGTTGAGGCCGGAGGTCAGGTGTGCACTGCTCATGGTGATGGTCCGCGACAAGGGCGGTATGGTTAACAAAATCTTTCCATCAAACTCCTAACGAAGTCTTAACGCGCGGCGCGGGGGCGCCTCGCCAACAACAGGAAACGCTGACAATGGCAGGCAAGGACGAAGGCAAGGACAAGGCCGGATCGAAGAACGGCAAGGGCAAGGACGCGGCGAAGTCAGGTGTGCCGCAGAAGGGCTTTCTGCAGGGGCTCGCCAACTACGGCGACGCGGATTTCTCGATCTACATGCGCCGGGCCTTCGCGCGCTCGCAGGGCTTCTCCATGGATGAGCTCTCGCGCCCCGTCGTCGGCATCGCGAACACCTACAGCCGCTTCAATCCCTGCCATCGCCACTTCCCCGAACTCGTCGACGCCATCAAGCGGGGCGTCGCATCAGCAGGCGGTCTCGCGCTCGAGTTCCCGACCATCTCGCTGCACGAGTCCACGCTCACGCCGAACTCCATGAAGTTCCGCAACCTCATGGCCATGGACACCGAGGAGATGATCCGCGCGCAGCCCATGGACTCGGTCGTGCTCATGGGCGGTTGTGACAAGACCGTGCCGGCTCAGCTCATGGGCGCCGCGAGCGCGAACAAACCCGCGATCCAGCTCATTGGCGGTCCACAGGTGACCGGTCGCTGGCGCGAGCACCGCGTGGGCGCCTGCACGGACTGCCGCAAATTCTGGATGGAATATCGCGCCGGCCGCATGGGCAAAACCGAGATCGAAGAGGCCGAGGGCCGACTTGTCACGACGGCCGGCACCTGCGCTGTCATGGGCACGGCCTCGACGATGGCCGCCATTGCCGAAGCGCTCGGCATGACGTTGCCTGGCACCGCTGCCATCCCCGCTGTTCATGCCGATCGCATTCGCGCCGCCGAGGCCACGGGCGTTCAAGCTGTCGCCCTTGCTCGCGGCGAGCTGACGCCCGACAAGATCATCACCCAGAAATCCATCGAGAATGCCGCGCGCGTGCTGCTCGCGCTCGGCGGATCGACGAACGGCGTCGTGCATCTCGCAGCCATCGCAGGCCGTGTCGGCGCGAAGCTCGATCTCGAGCGCTTCAACGAACTCTCGGACACGACGCCCGTTCTTGCTGCGGTGAAGCCCGTCGGCAACGAGCACTACATGGAGGACTTCTTCGCGGCCGGCGGCATCGGTGCGGTGCTGCGCGAATTGAAGGACCGGCTCAATCTCGATTGCATGACCATCACGGGCGAAACGCTCGGCGAACGCCTCGCCGCAGAGGAAGGCATCTGGGTCGATCGCCGCGTGATCAAGCCGATCAAGGAGCCCATCGAGCCGCAGGGCGGTCTCGTCGCGCTGTTCGGATCGCTGGCGCCCAAGGGGGCGATCATCAAGCGCTCGGCCGCCACGCCCGAGCTTTTCGAGCGCACAGGCCGCGCCGTTGTCTTCACTTCGTTGGCGGATCTCTCCGACCGCATTGATGCGCCGGATCTCGATGTCACCGCGGACGACTTCCTCATTCTGCAGAATGCAGGACCGAGCTCACCCGCTGGCATGCCGGAAGCGGGTTTTCTGCCGATCCCGAAGAAGCTGCTTGCAGCAGGCGTCAAGGACATGGTCCGCATCTCGGATGCCCGCATGTCCGGCACGGCCTACGGCACCATCGTGCTGCACGTCGCGCCGGAAGCCGCAGCCGGCGGTCCGCTCGCCCTCGTGCGCACCGGCGACAAGATCAAGCTGTCGGTGAAGAACCGCACGATCGATTTGCTGGTCGAAGAAGCGGAACTCGCCAAGCGGCGCAAGGTCTGGGAGCAGGAGAAGAAGCCGACCGCGCCGCGCGGCTACGATCGTCTCTTCCGCGAGCGCGTGCTGCAGGCCCCCGGAGGCTGGGCCTTCGACTTCCTCGCGCCGGAGGCTTAGTCGCTTCG
>JAEYPL010000272.1 GCA_023410905.1 Pseudomonadota bacterium | reverse complement strand
ATCAACAAGTACGCGGACGAGAGCGGTATCGCGAAGAAGGAGAAGGTCGATCTCACGGGTGAGGATTCCCGTGAAGGCCTGACCTGCGTGCTCTCCGTGAAGGTGCCCGATCCGAAATTCTCCAGCCAGACGAAGGACAAGCTCGTCTCGTCAGAGGTCAAGCCCATCGTCGAAAGCATCGTCGGTGAGCAGCTGGCGCGATGGTTCGAGGAGCATCCGCGCGAGAGCAAGGCGATCATCTACAAGATCGTGCAGGCCGCGCAGGCGCGCGAGGCCGCCCGCAAGGCGCGCGATATCACGCGCAAGGGCGCGCTGAACATGAACTCACTGCCCGGCAAGCTCGCCGAGTGCAAGAGTCGCGATCCCGTCGTGACGGAGATGTTCATCGTCGAGGGCGACTCGGCCGGTGGCTCCGCCAAGCAGGGCCGTAACCGCGAATTCCAGGCTGTGCTTCCGATACGCGGCAAGATCCTCAACGTCGAGCGCGCGCGCATGGACAAGATGCTGTCCAGCCAGGAGATCGGTACGCTCATCACCGCGCTCGGCACGGGCATCGGACGTGGCGACGACGGCGGCTTCAATCTCGATAAACTACGCTATCACTAGATCATCATCATGACGGACGCCGATGTCGACGGTGCCCACATTCGCACGCTGCTGCTGACGTTCTTTTACCGCCAGATGCCTGAGCTCGTGCAGAAGGGTCATCTCTACATCGCCCAGCCGCCGCTTTACAAAGTCGCCAAGGGCAAAAGCGAGGCCTACCTCAAAGACCAGAACGCTCTCGAGAACTACCTCATCGAGAGCGGCCTCGAAGGCGCGACACTGCAGCTTGGCACGACCGAGCAACGCACGGGCAATGACCTCCGCGATATCGTCGAGCAAGCGCGCGGCATCCGGCGCGTGATCGACGACCTGCACTCGCGCTATTCGCGCTTCGTCGTAGAGCAGGCGGCCATCGGCGGCGCCTTTGAAGCGGATCTGCTGCATTCGGCAGTGGCAGCAACCGCGCGCGCCGAAGAGATCGCCAAGAGGCTCGATGCCATTTCGGAGGAGACCGAGAAAGGCTGGGGCGGCCGCTTTGGCAATGAAGGCTTCAACTTCCGGCGCGAAGTGCGCGGCGTAACCGAGAGCCACACGCTCGACCGCTCGTTGCTGCAGTCCGTCGAGGCG
This sequence comes from Pseudomonadota bacterium, assembly GCA_023410905.1. Lineage (GTDB taxonomy): Bacteria > Pseudomonadota > Alphaproteobacteria > Rhizobiales > Hyphomicrobiaceae. The sequence goes on along the minus strand of JAEYPL010000272.1, from coordinate 2,082 downwards.
CGCCGCCTCAATGACCGCCGGGCGCATCTGCAGGAGATTTACGGCAGCATGGCCTCCCTGAAGCGCAAGGACGGCGAGACACCTGTCTCCGGCCCGCGCGCGTTACTCGATGCCGTGTTCCAGATCGGGCGCAAAGGCCTCTCGCTGCAGCGTTACAAAGGCCTTGGCGAAATGAACCCAGAGCAGCTCTGGGAGACCACGCTCGACAAGGATGCCCGGACGCTCCTACAGGTGAAGATCGGTGACCTCGACGAGGCTGATGAGATCTTTTCCAAACTGATGGGCGACGTCGTCGAACCGCGACGCGAGTTCATCCAGGAGAATGCGCTGAACGTCGCCAATCTCGACGTCTGACGGTTCTTCCGTCACTGACGAGACTGTTTTGCTCTCCCACGCGTTGCTGATCGCAGTTACAGTGCGCGCGGGCGTGCAACACATCCAGTGACAGGGGGGTCTGTCATGATCATGCGGCGGCTGCTGCTATCGACCGGCAATATATTTCTCTCGCTCGTGCTTGGCGCGATTGCGTTCGGCTTCGTGTTCCTCAAGTATCCCGACACGATGAACCAGATCCTCGACGCGGCCAGCGGTCTCAAGACCTGGCTGATCACGCGGGGTCTCTCACCTGAGTACAACAACTGGATCCGCGTCCTCCTGGAGGAGCGCCAGCTTGCCTTCATGGGCTTCACGATCGTCGCGCGCATCGTCCTCTCGATCGTGACCGGCACGCTCACCTGGGTTTGGGACACCGTGCGCGGTAACTAAGCCGCAAGGGTCGACGCGGCCGCGTAGCCGCCCATGCGATTCTCGCCGAGCCAAGCCGTACGCCGCTCGCTATATTGGCGCGCATGGCGCAGCTCGCGCCCTCCGAATAGCTCCCTGGGAAGGAAACCTCGATGCGCAAGAATGAGCTCAAGAAGGCCATTGCGGCTGGAACAAAAGCGCTGAATGGCTGGCTCGCCATTCCCAACTCGTACTCCGCCGAGATCATGGCGCATCAGGGCTGGGAGGCCGTCACCATCGACCTCCAGCACGGCGCTGTCGACTATCAAGCCGCTGTCGGCATGATGCAGGCGATCTCGACGACAAACGCCGTGCCCATGGCGCGCGTGCCGTGGAACGAGCCCGGCATCATCATGAAGATGCTCGACGCGGGCGCCTACGGCATCATCTGCCCGATGATCAACAACAAGGCCGAGGCCGAGCAGTTCGTCTCAGCCGGCCGCTATCCGCCAATCGGCGGCCGTTCGATGGGTCCGAACCGCGCGGTGCAGTATGGCGGCGCCGACTACTGGCAGGGCGCCAACGAGGAAGTGCTGCTGCTTGCCATGATCGAGACGCGCGACGGCCTCAAGAACCTCGATGAAATCCTGAGCGTGAAGGGCCTGAGCGGCGTCTACGTCGGCCCCTCGGATCTCTCAATGGCGCATGGCAAGCCGCCGACGCTCGATCCGTCTGATCCGGAAGTCGTCGAGGCCATCAAGCTCATCGCGAAGAAGACGGCCGACAAGGGCCTTATCGCCGGCGTTCATACGGACGGACCGCAGACCGCGATCAAGCGCTTCGAGCAAGGTTTCCATTTCTGCACGATCCTGAACGACGCGCGGCTACTCGCTGTTGCGGCGGCGCAGGCCATCAAGGACGTGCGCGGCGGCGGCGAGGTCGCAAAGCCGAAGACGTACTGATCTTCGCGCAGACACGATGCTCAGACGAAACGACCGGCCTCGCGGCCGGTCGTTTTACATTTCAGGGCAGCGCGCGATCTACGCTTCCGACATCAGCCAGCGCTCGAGCGCCTTGAGGCCAACGACAGCGCCTGCGACGATCGCGCCGAAAGTGATGAACGATCCGAGCGCCAGCGTCGAAACGCCGGTGATACCCTGCCCGACCGTGCAGCCGAGCGCCATGACGCCGCCGACGCCCATCATCATGGCGCCGAGCAGCGTGCGCACGGTGTCGCCGGTATCCGAGAACGTGAGAATGCGGAAACGGCCCATGAATTTCGACGCAGAAAATGCACCGAGCAGCGCGCCGAATACCGTCGCAACGCCGAAGCCCGGCATTGGCGCAGCCGTGTAGCGC
>JAEYPL010000166.1 GCA_023410905.1 Pseudomonadota bacterium | reverse complement strand
GCTATACGGCGACCACGACGAGTTCGCCTAAGCAAACGGCACCGCTGCTCGACACGCCGCAGACCGTGACGGTCATTCCCGGCACGATCATCCAGGAGCGCCAGGCGACCAATCTGACCGAGATTCTGCGCACGACGCCCGGCATCAGCTTCGAGGCTGGTGAAAATGGCTTCGGTACGTCGGCGGCAAACTTCCAGATCCGCGGCTTTAACGCCAGCGGCGCCATTTTCATTGATGGTGCTCGCGATTCCGGCAGCTATCCGCGCGATATGTTCAACGTTGATCGCATCGAGATCGTCAAGGGCGCCGCGTCGGATAACGGCCGTGGTGTCGCCGGTGGATATGTCAACATCGTCACCAAAACGCCGGTGCTTGAGAACTTCGCGCGCGCCGAGGTCGGCATCGGTTTCGATGAGTATGATTCGGAGATGCGCCGTCGCGCGACGTTCGACGTCAATCAGCGCTTCGGCACAACAGCAGTTCGGCTGAACGGTCTAATCGAGGATGGTGGCGTTGCTGGCCGCGACATGGCGGAGGCTAACGCTTGGGGCTTTGCTCCGTCGATCGCATTCGGGCTCGGCACCGATACGCGCCTGACGATCGCCTATGAGCATATTAAGCGCGACGATCGTCCTGACTGGGGTGTGCCGGGTGCCGCGATCAAGGGAACCTGGGGATACGATGTTGTTCGTAATTCAGGCTTTCCAGCGCTTCGTATCTCTCGCGACAATTTCTACGGTCTCGCCAGCGACTACGATCACATCACCGGTAACTCGGTCGTAGCGCGCATTGAGCACGACCTGTCCGACAGCGTCACGATCAGCAATCAGACCCGCTGGGCGCGTGTCGATCGTGATGCAGGCATCACCATAATGGGTGGCGCCGGCACTTATCCGACGGGCGGGGCATATAACCCGGTGACGGGTGAGGTCAGCACAGCGCGGCAGTACTACGATCGCGTCAACAACTCGCTCACGAACCAGACCAATCTCGCAGCCAAATTCTGGGCGGGAGGCTTCAAGCATAGCTTGGCCACCGGCTTCGAGATCACGCGCGAGGAGAGCGACGCGACGCAATGGACGGGCGGTAATGTAGGCTCGACCAGTGCGACCAATCCCGATCCGTACAGGTTCCCCAATCCGCCGAAGACCTACTATGGGGCTAATAGTGTAAAGGTTGATACGGTTGCAGCCTATTTGTACGACACTATCGATCTTACTCGTCAGCTTCAGTTGACCGGGGGACTGCGTGTCGAACGCTACAAGGTCGATATCGACGGTGGGCCGACAAGCACGATCGGCAGCTATGAGGACAGTGAGACGTCACTCTCCGGTCGGCTCGGCCTCGTTTACAAGCCTGTAGAACAGGCGAGCTTCTATGCCGCTTATGGCACGTCAGTGATGCCGCAAGGCTCACTGCTTTCCAATCCGGATATCTCGCGGCCTGATGCGTCCAATCAGTTCCCGGGCTTCGTGCCAGGCGCTGATCCTGTCCGGATCCACAACTACGAACTCGGCGTCAAGTGGGACTTCTTCGGTGGCCGTCTCACAACGGCTGCGGCCCTGTTCCGTACCGAGAAGCACAAGGTAGCTTATCCGGGCTCAGCGGCTAATGTGACCGCCGGTGACGTGGACGTTCTCGGCGATCCAGTCTATGGCAAGCAGGTCGTGCAAGGCCTTGAACTCAGCGTCGCAGGAAATCTGACCGAGCGTTGGAAGGTGTTTGGTGGATTGGCGCTTATCGACAGCGAGCGTCAGCATGGCGCGGCGGTCGATCGCAGTCAGTCGGCCGGTGATTACACGGTTGGCACACCAGGCGTGCCCGGTTCGAACGTGGTGTACACTTCCACTGACGGCGACGAGCTTGCCTTCACGCCGAAGTTCACCGCGAGCCTTTGGTCGACCTACAAGTTTACCGATCGCTTCACGGCTGGCGCCGGCTTCCAGTATGTCGGTGAGTCGATCCTTGGGCGGCCTGACGACGCAACGCGTATCATCAAGAACGGCAAGTACGGCAAGCTGCCTGACTACTTCGTGGTCAACCTGATGGCGCAGTACGAGCTGACCGACAACATCACGCTGCGGCTCAACGTGGACAACGTCTTCGACGAGCTCTATGCGCGGTCGCTCAACTGGAGCGCTCAGCGCGCCGACCTCGGACCGCCGCGCACCTACTGGCTGAGCGCAAGCTTCAAGTACTGAGCGGCGCAGAATTGACGAGTTTGGAGATTGCCGGGCTTGCCCGGCAATCTTCGCGTTTCTGGAGGCACGATGCTTGTAACCATTCCAGACGTTCTGGCGCCGGAGGAGGTCGCACACATCCGCCGCGTTCTCGAAAGCACGCCATGGCAGGACGGCCGTGCCACAGCGGGCGATCAGGCTTCGAGCGTGAAGAAGAATCTCCAGGTGCCGCTCGATGCGCCGGAGGCGCAGGAGCTCGGCCAGATCATCATGCGCGCGCTCGGTCGCAATCCGACATTCACCACGGCGACACTGCCGCTGCGCGTGCTCCCGCCGATGTTCAATCGCTACGATGTCGGCATGACCTTCGGCGCCCACGTCGACAACTCGATCCGCGCCTTGCCGAACGGCCAGCGTCTCAGGACGGATGTGTCCTCGACGCTCTTCCTGACGCCGCCTGAGGACTATGACGGCGGCGAACTCGTCGTCCACGACACCTACGGCACGCACACGGTGAAGCTGCCGCCAGGGCACATGGTCGTCTATCCCGCGACGAGCCTGCACAGCGTCACGCCCGTCACGCGCGGCAGCCGATGGAGCGCGGTGTTCTGGACGCAGTCGATGGTCAAGGATGCCTGGCAGCGCCACATGCTCTATGATCTCGACAATGCGATCATTCGGACCAGAAGTCTGCTGGCCGACGACGATTCGGCCGTCACAGGGCTGATGGCGCACTATCACAACCTGCTTCGCCACTGGTCCGAGATGTGATGCGCGAGGACGCCAAACCTCGCGAGGTTGTCTTTCAGTGGGAGCCGGCGCCGCAACATGAGGCGCGTCTCGCCGGCGATCCTGCGCTTCTTGCTGAGCGCATGCGGCAGGCGGCGGTCAATGGTGACGTCTCGGCGCAGATCGGCCTGGCCCATATGCTCCTCGGAGGACATGGCACGCCGCGCGATGCCGATGCGGGACTTCGCTGGTTCCAGCTCGCGGCGCGCACGGGCCATGCGGACGCGATCAACATGGTCGGGCGCTGTCATGAGCTCGGCTGGGGCACCGCGCGCAACACGCGCATCGCCGCGCAGGCCTATCGCGCAGCCGCCGAGCAGGGCCATGCCTGGGCGAACTTCAACCTCGCCATGCTCATGCTTGCGCGCGATGGTGCCGAAGGCGACAGCGGCGAAATCCTTGCGCTCCTGGTGCGCTCGGCGCGGCGCGGCAACGCGAAGGCCTTGAGCTTTATCGGTCAGGGTTGTGAAGAGGGATGGCGCGGGACGCCGAAACCAAATACGGCGCGGCGCTGGTACGCTCGCGGCGCACGTCGCGGTTGCTTTCGCGCTGCGTTCAATCTCGCACGCCACTTGATGGACGATGGCGATGCGGATGGGGCGGTGCGCTGGCTGCGTCGTTCGGTGGTAGCTGCACCGGGTAGTTTCTGCGCCGAGCTTGGGGCCTATCTCCAAGATCATCCGGATGCGCGCCTGCGTGAGGTCGCCGCCATGGCGCTCGAGCGGGCAGCTGAGAGTGCTGCATTGACGGAGGCCTCTGTTCCGGCTTCCGAAATCCCGCCTCCGCCTCGCCCCAAGGCCCCGCCGACCGTACTGGCACGGGGCCGCCGCTCCATGAGCCGGGCCTTTCGGGTTCTGGCAGGCGCCAGAAGGCCGCGGCAAGGCTGAAGGGCTGGCTTTTCTTTCCGTTAAGAGTCAAGATGCGGCGAAATGACGGCGTGCGCGGGCCGTCTGTTACGCGCATACGAGGGCGTGCGACGAGCCCGGTGGATCCTGATGATTATGGACGGCAATGCATTTGAGCCGCGATGGCGGTGGTGGGGGCGCGTTTTCGCGTCGGCCCTCATCGTCATGAGCCTGCACGCGGGACTCGTGGCCTATGCCTATTTCATGCCGCCGCCCGAGGAGGTGGTCGAGGAGGCCGAAGGCGCTTTCATGCTGGAGCTGGCGCCGCTGCCTGTTGCGGCAACCGCCGATGCTGCCGAATTGCCAGGACCGACCGCCGAAGTCACACAGCCGCAGATCGACGAGAAAAAGCCAACGGAGGAAGTGCAGGAGGTCACGCCGCCGAAGGAGGTGCCGCTCCCGGTCGCGCCGGATCCCGAGCTGGCGATGCCGATCCAGAAGCCCGTCGAAGAGACCAAGGAAGAAAAAGAAGAAGTCGAGAAGCCCATCGAGAAGGTGGAAGTCAAAGAAGAGAAGAAGGACGAGAAGCCCGAGACCGAGGAGGCCAAGCCGCAGGAGGCCATGGTCCAGCAGGGCGCGCCGCCCGCGCCTACGGCCACGCCTGCGCCGAAAACTGCAGCTCGCCGCCAGGGGACGACCGATCGTCCGTCCGACGAAGCCATGTCATGGTCGAAGGCGCTGATGAATCACCTTGGTCGCCATCGTCGCTATCCGACACAGGCGCGCCAAGCCGGCCAGCAGGGTGCTGTTCAGGTCCGCTTCGCGATCGATCGCAAGGGCCAGGTTCTTTCAGCTCAAGTGATCAAAGCCTCGAAAAGCTCGCATCTCGATGCCGAGGCTCTGGCCATGCTCAAGCGCGCGTCCCCGCTGCCCGAGCCGCCTGATGAGATCCCCGGCGAAGTCGTCGAGCTGGTGATCCCGATCCAATTCACGATCCGCTAGGGCGCGCCGCGCCGGCGCAATAAATGCGGGCCGATGTCGGCGAGCGTCTTGCAGCCCGTGAGCGCCATCGCAGCCTCGAACTCATCACGCAGAAGCCGCAGCACATGCGCGACGCCCATGGCGCCGTCGACTGCAAGGCCATGGATGATCGGGCGGCCGATCATGACAGCCGACGCGCCGGCGGCGAGTGCCTTGAGGATGTCGGTGCCGCGCCGGATTCCGCCATCTACCAGGAGCGGCACGCGCCCGGCGACACGTTCGGCGATCTCGGGAAGTACGTCGATCGTGGCTGGTGTCGTGTCGAGTGTGCGGCCGCCGTGGTTCGAGACGACAATGCCGGCAGCGCCCGCGTCGATCGCGCGTGCGGCGTCATCCTCAGCCAGAATGCCCTTGAGAACGATGGGGAGCGCCGTGATCCCGCGCAGCCATTCGACATCCTGCCAGCTTGGTGCGTGAGGCATGAGATGGTCGAAGACGATGCTGTCGAGGCCAGGAGGCGCAGGCGGATATGGGTTCTTCAGATGGCGCAGGTTTTCAGGCGTCAGCTCCGGCGGCAGGCGAAAGCCCGCGCGGTGCTCACGATTTCGCACGCCGCTGATCGGCGCGTCGACTGTGAGAACCAACACCTCGTAGCCCGCTTCCTCGGCGCGCCGCACGAGCCGGAGGGTGTCCTCGCGCTCGGGCTGCATGTAGAGCTGGAACCAACGGCACGTCTCACCTGCCGCGGCGGCGGCTACCATGCTGATGCTGGCGAGCGTGCTGAGCACCATGCCAGCGCCTTGCGCGGCGGCGGCCATCGCGGTTGCGCGTTCGCCCTCAGGATGCGCGAGGGCCTGATGGGCGACAGGGGCAACGAGAATGGGATGTGCGTACGTGCGTCCGAACAGGCTTACGCCTGCGCTGCCGCCCGCCCCGCCGTTGAGCACGCGGGGCATGAGGGCGAGGCTGTCGAAGGCTTCGCGGTTCCAGCGCAATGTCAGCTCGTCGGCCGCGCCGCCGAAGAAGTACGCGGCCGCGCCCGGTGCCAGCCGCTGCTCGGCGAGCGTCTCATAATCGGCAAGGCATACGGGCGTCGGAATGCGGAGCGCGGTCATAGGCAAAGCCTCGCACGCGCAATCCCGCTCCGCAAAGGCCGGATAGCCGCAGTCTTAACCGCGGCAGACTTCCGGACCTGCCCTACGACAGCTTGAGGCCGCGATAGCCGTCCGTGGCGATTTCGTCGCAGAGCTTGCGATAGACGCCGACACCGGCGACGTACGGCATGAAGACGCGCGGCTTTCCGGGGATATTGGCGCCGACGTACCAGGAGTTCGCGCGCGGATAGAGCGTGGCGTCGGCAACCTCGTTGACGTGCGATACCCAGTTCGTTTCCGCTTCGCCGTCGGCTTCGATGCGTCGGATCTGGCGCTCGGAGGCCGTCTTGAGCAGGTCGGACACCCAATCGACGTGCTGCTCGATCGAATGAATCATCTGGCTCTTGACGCCCGGGCTGCCCGGGCCCGTGACAATGAACATATTCGGGAAGCCGGCGACCATGATGCCGAGATAGGTCATCGGACCGCCAACCCACTTGTCGGCGAGACGCGTGCCATCGGCACCGCGAATGTCGATCTCGCGGAGTGCACCCGTCATGGCGTCGAAGCCGGTTGCGAAGGCGATAGCGTCGAGCTCGAATTCCTGATCGGCAGTGCGCACACCCTTCGGCGTGATCTCCTGGATCGGAGCCGAGCGCACGTCGACCAGTGAAACGTTCGGCCGATTGTAGGTCTCGTAGTAGCCGGTATCCAGGCAGAGACGCTTGGTGCCGATCGGGTGATCCGTCGGTGTCAGCAGAGCTGCCAGCTTGGGATCCTTCACGACGCTGCGGATTTTCTCGCGCACGAACGCGGCGGCCGTCTCGTTAGCTTCCTCGCTCACGAGAAAGTCGGTGTAGCAGGAGAGAAAGCCGATGCTGCCGCCGCGTTCCCAAAGCATCTCGTATTTCTTGCGGCGCTCTTCGTCCGACACTGCCAGCGCGGATTGGGTCGGCACTGGATATCCCGAAACGCCGAAGCCGGTCTGGCGCGCTTCCTCGCGGCTATTGCGATAGTTGGCTTTGAAGGCAGCTTCCCGCTCGGGATCCATGGGACCGTTCTGCGCCGGCAGGCTGAAGTTCGCGGTGCGCTGGAAGACGTAGAGGTGCTTCGCTTGCTGCGCGATCAGCGGGATCATCTGGATGCCCGAAGAGCCGGTGCCGATCACGCCGACACGCTTGCCGGTGAAGTCGACGCCTTCAGCGGGCCACATGCCGCTGTGGTACCACTTGCCCTCGAACGACCCGATGCCCTTGAAGTCCGGCACGCGCGGCGTCGAAAGATTGCCGGTCGCCATGATGCAGAAGCGCGCGGAAATCGTCTCGCCGTTGGACGTTTTCAGTATCCAGCGATTGAGATCGCCGTTGAACGTCGCTTCGGTGATGCGGGTATTGAGCTGTACGTCGCGCATGAGATCGAAGCGCTCGGCGACGTGCTGGATGTACGCCAGAATCTGCGGCTGTGTCGCATAGCGCTCCGGCCAGCTCCATTCCTGCTGCAGATCATCGTCGAACGAATAGGAATACTCGAGACTTTCGATGTCGCAGCGCGCGCCGGGATACTTGTTCCAGAACCATGTGCCGCCAACACCGCTGCCCGCTTCGAAAGCGCGCGTCTTGAAGCCGAGGCCCCGCATGCGATGGATGGCGTAGAGGCCACCGAGGCCTGCGCCGACGACGGCAACATCGATTTGAATGGCTTCTTTGGCAGGAGTGGCTTGGCTCATGTCGATTGCCTTCTCGCGTCGTGATCTTGTTGGTGACTGAGTTGCCCCACAGGGGCGCTACGTAAGAAATACGCCCTTGCCGGTCGTCTGCCGATCGAACAATTGGTAGGCCTCTTCGGCCTGATCGAGCTTCCAGCGGTGCGTGAAGAGATCGTCCACCTTGATCTTGCGATCGGCGATGAACGTCGCGCATTCAGCTTGGCCAACCGTCGAGAATGTCCAAGAGCCGATGACGGTGACCTGCCGGCGCAGCATGTCGGGGCTCACATCCAGCGTTACCTGCCCACCCTCGCCGACGAAACAGGCTTTTCCCCATGTGCGGACGCATTGAACGGCCTGACGGCGCGCTTCCGATGACGATGAGGAATCGAGGGACGCGTGCGCGCCGAGGCCATGCGTCACCTGGCGTATGGCGTCGACGGCGTTGGTCTCTGTGGGATTGACGAGCACATCCGCGCCGAATTCCTTGGCGCGCGCAAGTCGCTCGTTGCTGATGTCGAGGGCGATGACGCGGGCGCCCATGGCCGCTGCGAGCTGTGTCGCCGACAGTCCGACAGGACCTTGACCGAAGATCGCGATCGTCTGGTCGCCGGTGAGCTCCAGGCGCTTGAGCGCCCCCCACGCGGTGCCAGTGCCGCATGAAATTGCGGCGCCAGTTTCGAATGACAGCTCGTCGGGCAGGTTCACGAGCGTGCGCGCCGGCACCTTCATATAGGGGGCATGAGCACCATGTCCGGTCGCACCATAGACCTCGGCGACGCCCTCATCGCAGAGCTGCATCCAGCCGGTCGAGCAATGCGGACAGACACCACAGCCGCGATAGTGATGCACCATCACACGCTGGCCAACGCGGGCCTCGCGTTCGCCGACGCCGCTGCCGACAGCTGCCACGACACCGCATGGCTCGTGGCCTGCAATGACGGCGCGTGCACTTGAAAAGCCGAGTAGCTTTGCAGCTTCGCCAGGAGCGGCGCGGTAGAATTTCAGGTCGCTCCCGCACATGCCCGAGGCCTTGATTTCGAGCACGACTTCGCCCGGTCCGGGCATGGGATCCTCAAAATCCTCAAACGCCACGCGTCGATCGCCGGCAAAGACGACGCCCTTCATGCCTTCCTCCTTCATGACGTGCGGCGCTCATCCTGCCGCTCGTTCTTATGACCATTTCCAGCGCACACTAGCCCCAGATTGTTGGCTGTCAACAATTTACCGAAGCCGGTGATCTGTTGACAATTCTATGCATTGCAGCCATTCCTCCCCCGTCGCTCGCGGGGTTGCTGAATGCTTGAACTGCCGGAAATCGTTCGTTCGCCGACGCTCGCCGTCATGGCGAAGCGCTTGATTCAGGAGGCGATCTGGTCGGGCCGACTGGCCCCCGGCGCGCATCTTGTCGAGACCGCACTCGCAGAGCAGTTCCAGATCAGCCGTGGCCCGCTTCGCGAGGCGCTGAGAAGCCTGGCGTCGGAGGGGCTCGTCGAATTTCATCCCGGTCGCGGTGCATTCGTCGTCGATCCTACGCAGGATCAGATGCAGGACATGATCATCCTGCGAGCTGTCCTCGGTGGCATGGCCGCGCGCTATGTTACGGCTAATGCCGATACCTCGGTTTTCGAGCGTTTCGAGGCGCCGCTCGCAAAGATGCGGACTGCGGCAGATCGCAATGATGAGAAGAGGTTCTTCGACGGGCACTGGGAGTTCTACGAGATCCTCCACCGGGCGGCGAACGAGTTCATTTTCCGCTCGTGGCAGTCGCTCTATGGCTTGATCAACATCTACGTCCGGCGCCTGGGCCGTCCTTACCTTCCCCTCCATGACATCCTGCGCGACTACGACACGTTCGTCGCGCTGCTGCAGTCAGGAGAGCCGGACGAGGCCGAAGCTGTTTTTCGCAGCCAGATGCTGCGCGTGGGTTTTGTCGTACTCGATCGCCCCATACCTCCGATGCTGTACGCGTACATCACGCGCCGCATTCTCGAGGATGGTTCCGTCGAGCAATTCGATCCGGCTGCCGAAGAGCAGCGGGCGCCGTCGAAAGCGGCCGAGAAAAAGAGTGAGAGCAGGCGAGGAAACGTTGAGCACGCCCGTACATCCGCAAATAAAGGTCGCTCTCGCCGCTCTGGCTGAGGCGAACCTTCCGACCGTCGAGAGTTTGACGCCTGCGCAAGCAAGGGCGACATTCAATGCGATGTCGCGTGCGCGTGGCGGCACGCCGGCCCCGGTTGCGAGGGCCGAGGATGGCGTTGTGCCAGGCCCCGGCGGCGACGTGCCGGTCCGCATCTACTGGCCCAATGCCAAGGGACCGCGCCCGGCTCTCATCTACTTCCATGGTGGCGGACACGTCTTCGGCGATCTCGACACGCATGACGTAATCGCGCGCAATCTTTGCGGCGGTGCGGAGGTCGTTGTGGTCGCCGTCGATTATCGCTTGGCGCCGGAGCACAAGTTTCCTGGCGCTGCCGAGGATGCCTGGGCAGCATATGCCTGGGTGCGGGAGAATGGCGCGTCGCTCGGCATCGACACGTCGCGGCTCGCCGTTGGCGGCGACAGCGCCGGCGGAAATCTGGCAGCCGTCGTCGCGATCATGGCCCGCGATGCCGGCCACGAGAACATCAAGCTGCAGGTGCTGATCTACCCCGTGACGGATTACGGCGGCGGCTCCGACAGCTACAACCGCTTCGGCGAGGGCTATGGTGTCCTCACGAGCGGCGCCATGAAGTGGTTCTATGAGCATTACCTTCGCAGTGCCGAGGATGCCAACGATTGGCGCGCCTCGCCCATCAAGGCGAAAAGCCTCGCCAACCTGCCGCCTGCGCTGATCATCGCGGCGCAATGCGATGTTCTTTGCGACGAGGGTGCCGACTACGCCGAGGCCCTTCGCGCTGCCGGCACGATGGTCGAGCGCAAAGAGTACGCCGGCATGATCCACGGCTTCTTCGGCATGACGCCGGCCATCGACGATGCCATGCGCGCACAATCCGATGTCTCGAACGCTCTAAGGAGTGCGCTCATCTAATCACGCTGCCGCTTAGTCTTCCCAATCACCCTCCCACAACCTCTCGAGTCGCGCTGTTATTCCGAAGCAAAGGTGCTGGTATGCAGTCGTCAGTTGACGCCACCCGCGCAATAGCGGCCAAAGGAGCAATGAGAATGAAATTTCGCCGGCATAAGCATCGAGCTTGGACGGTTGCTGCGGCGCTTAGCGCGCTGATGATTGCCACGGGTGCTTCAGCGGCGGAGAAGTTCGTCTACGCGACTTATCTTTCCGATACCTATTCGGCCAGCAGGACCGATCTGTGGTTCACGACCGAGCTTGAGAAGCGCTCGAACGGTGAGATCAAGTTCGAGAGGTACTGGTCGCAGTCACTGGTCAAGGCGCCTGAGCTTTTTCCGTCGTTGCGGAGCGGCGCGGCGGACATCGTTGGTAGCGCTCCGGCAGCGTACAATGTGCGAGAGTATCCGCTCGCCAATGTACTCATGCCCTTGATGTCCAAGAGCGGCGACGCGGTGACCTTTGCGTTGAACCGCCTGTATGCCGAAAACAAGCACTTCCGACACGAGTTCGAAAGCAAGGGCGCGAAAGTTCTCTACTCTCAGGCATGGGCAGAGAACACGGCTTGGTCGCGCCGGCCGATCACCAAGGCGGATGACTTCAAAGGGCTGAAGGTCCGCGCCGTTCCCGTGGTATCCGATGTGCTCGTCAAGATCGGTGCGACGCCTGTCGCGCTCGTTTGGTCCGAAGGCATTGAAGGACTGCAGCGCGGCGTAGTGGATGTGATGTCATCAGCTCCGTTCGACTCGTCTGTGCATGGCAATGTTCAGGATGTCGCGACGTACGGAACGGATGCCGGCGGTGTCGGCATTTTCGCGATCGCGACCACCGCAATCAGCCTGGACCGATACAATCGGCTCAATGAGAAACATCGCAAGCTCGTCGACGAACTCGCGGCGGAAGCACCAAAAAAGGCGGTCGAGTTTCTAAATCAGAGTATCGACAACGCGGTGGAAAAGCTCTGCACGAAGAAGGACAAGATCACAGTCACGATCTTCAGTGCGGAAGAGGCCGAGAAGATTCGGGATATGGCCTCGGGCCCGCTCCAGGAGGCCTGGATCAAGCGAGCCAACGCCGAAGCGAAGGTCGACGGCAAGGCTATGCTCGATGAGTTCCTCTCATACGTACGTGATTACGAGAAGACCTCGACGTACGTTCCCGGGTTCCAGCGCTTTCTCCAGAAGTGCGGCAAAAGCTGATGTGTTTTGCTGACGGAGTTCTTACAGAGGGCTTAGTCAGGCCGCACATGATCAACAACTGACGGGTGACATCACGCAGTACGTGATGCCGCACCGCCCGCTTGCAGTCGGAAATGCCTTGAAGGAGATTGTTACGATGAAACTACGTCAGTTGAGTGGCTGCATGTCGATAGCTGCTGCTGCGTTGAGTGTGTTGGCTGGTGCCGGTCCTGTGCTTGCGAAAGAGAAGCTCGTCTATGCGACGTACTTCTCGGATGTCTATTCCGCGAGCAAGACCGACCTGTGGTTCATGGGCGAGGTCGAGAAGCGTTCGGGCGGCGAGATCACGTTCGAGAAGTTCTGGAACCAGTCGCTGGTCAAGGCGCCGGAGCTTTTTCCCGCTCTCCGTAGCGGTGCCGCCGATATCGTCGATGGCGCGCCGGCCTCCTACAATGTTCGCGAGTATCCGCTCGCCAATATCGTGCTTCCGCTCACGTCCTCGAAGGCCGACGCGGTGACGTTCGCGTGGAACAAGCTCTATGCGCAGAACGCCGATTTCCGGAAGGAGTTCGAGAGCAAGGGCGCGAAGATCCTCTACGTCGGCGCTTGGGCCGAGAACTCCTTGTGGTCACGCCGTCCGATTGCCAAGGCGGACGACTTCAAAGGATTGAAGGTCCGCGCCGTGCCGGCTGTTTCGGATGCCTATGCCGCCCTAGGCGCGACACCTGTTGCGCTGAGCTGGCCGGATGGTCTCGAGGGGCTGCAGCGCGGCGTTGTGGATGCGATGTCGTCGGCACCGTTCGACTCCGGCGTGCTCGGCGGTGCGCATGAAGTCGGCAAGTACGGCAGCGACGCCGGCGGCATGGGCATCTTCGCCATGACGACGGTCGCCATGAGCATGGACCGCTATAAGCGGCTCAGCGAGAAGCATCGCAAGATCATCGACGAGGTCGCGGCCGAAGCGCCCAAGATGTCGGTGAAATTCAACGATGAAAGTGTCGGCGTCGCCGTGGACAAGCTCTGCGCGAAGAAGGATGCGATCACGGTCAACGTGTTCAGCGCAGAAGAGGCCGAGAAGGTCCGCAAGGGCGCCGTCGCTCCCCTACAGGATGCCTGGATCAAGCGTGCCAGTGCCGAAGCAAAGGTCGACGGGCGCAAGATGCTCGACGAATTCCTCGGTTACGTGCGCGAGTTCGAGAAGGCCTCGACGTACGTTCCGGGCTTCGAGCGCTTTCTCCAGAAGTGCGGCAAGAGCTGATTTTTGTCGCTCATACATCACGCGGGGGAGCCACTTTTGCCGGCTCCCCCGGCTCCATCATCACTTCACTACAGAAACTACTGACGGGCCGAACCGCGCAAAGCGTGACCTAACTGCCCGCACAATGTTGGAAACGCCATGAAGGAGATCAAAGGATGAATGTTAAAGCCCTCAGCAGAGCCACGCGCACGGCAGTCGCCGCTTGTGCCTTGGTGATCGGCGCGAACAGCGCCTCCGCGGCTGAGAAGTTCGTGTATGCGACCTATTTCTCCGACGTCTACTCCGCGAGCAAGACCGACCTGTGGTTCATGGGCGAAATCGAAAAGCGCTCGGGCGGCGAGATCAAGTTCGAGAAGTTCTGGAACCAGTCTCTCGTGAAGGGTGCCGAGCTGTTTCCGGCACTGCGCAGCGGCGCGGCTGACGTCGTGAACGGTGCACCCTCCGGCTACAATGTTCGCGAGTATCCGCTCGCGAATGTGCTTCTGCCCCTGACGTCTCAGAAAGCCGACGCCGTGGCTCTCGCGTGGAACAAGCTGTATGCCGAGAACGCAGCCTTTCGGAACGAGTTCGAAAGCAAGGGCGCCAAGGTCCTGTACGCGGGCCCTTGGGCGGAGAACTCGGTTTGGTCGCGCAAGTCACTCGTAAAAGCCGACGACTACAAGGGCATCAGGATTCGCGCAGTGCCGCCGATCTCGGAGGCGTATTCGGCTCTCGGCTCGACGCCCGTCGCGCTGACCTGGCCTGATGGCCTCGAAGGGCTTCAGCGCGGCGTCGTCGATGCGATGACCGGTCCATTCGATTCGACTGTTCTTGGCGGCGCTCACGAGGTCGGCAAATTCGGCGGTGACGGTGGTGCGCTTGGGATCTACGCGATGGCTGTCGTTGCCATAAGTCAGGATCGCTACAAGAAACTGAGCGAGAAACATCGCAAAATCATCGACGAAGTGTCTGCCGAGGCACTCAAGATGTCGCTGAAGTTCAACGATGAGAGCGTCGGCGGTGTCGTGGACAAACTCTGCGGCATGAAGGACAAGCTCAGCATCAGCGTGACCAGCGCGGAGGAGCTCGAGAAAATCCGCAAGGTTGCCGTTGCTCCGCTGCAGGAGGCTTGGCTCAAGCGGGTCAAGAGCGAGACCAAGGCCGATGGTCCCGCAATGCTCGACCAATTCCTCGGCTACGTGCGCGAGTTCGAGAAGAGCTCGACGTACGTTCCGGGCTTCGAACGCTATCTCCAGAAGTGCGGCAAGAGCTGACGTCCGTCAGTCATCTCCTGTCACCGGGAGGAGCGCTTGAACAAGGCGCTCCTCCAAATCTCTCCTAACCTGCGTCCCACACACTGGTAGACCTATGATCGCGCTTATCGAACGGGTGGAACGAAGTTTGCTCGCGCTGAGCATTCTCAGCGGCTTCGCGACACTCCTCATCATTATCGTCGTTTGCGCGGACGTGGCGGGGCGCTTCTTGTTCAACGCGCCGCTGCATGGCGGCGTCGAGTTCAGCGAGCTCCTGATGGTGGTGCTGGTGTTCTTCGGCTTGGCGGCCGCTCAGCAGCAGCGCCAGAACTACTCGATCGAGGTGGTGACACGCCATCTTCCCGCCTCGATGCAAAAGCTGCTCGAGCTGCTCGGGTATTTAACCTGTCTCGGCATTGTCATTCTGCTGGCGTGGCCGAGCAGCAAGCAAGCCATGATGTCGTTCGAGCGGGGCGAGGCCGGTTTCGGCATAGTGCCATTCCCGCTGTGGCCAGCGCGCATTCTGCTGGCGATCGGTCTTTGGTTGCTCGCCGTCCAGTTTGTCTGTGACATCTATCGCTTTCTTGTGGGGCAGCCTCGTGTTCTTGCGCCGACGGAAGCAGAAAAGGCCGTAGAATAATGCTCGCGGATCTCGCGCCTGGACTGGCCATAATTGGTCTCCTGCTCGTCCTTCTGCTGACGCGCCTCCCCATCGCCTTTGCGCTCGCCGCCGCCGGCATGGTCGGCCTCGTCACTGCGCGTCCGTGGCGCGCGGTGGAGTTCCTGCTCTCGACATTCGCCTATAGCGCGACGGCGAACTTCGCTTACATCGTGCTGCCGCTGTTTCTTTTCATGGGACAGATGGCATTCTCGGCGGGGCTTTCCCGACAGGCATTCGACGCCGGCCAGAAATGGCTCGGGCGGGTGCCGGGCGGTCTCGCCGCTGCGACAGTGTTCGGCTGCGCAGCATTCTCGACGATCTGCGGCTCGAGCGTCGCCACGGCTTCGACCATGGCGCGTGTCGCGCTGCCCGAGATGCTGAAGAAAGGCTACTCGGGCAAGCTCGCGGCTGGCTGTATTGCGGCCGGTGGCACACTCGGCGTGCTGATCCCGCCGAGCGGTATTCTCGTGGTCTACTCCATCGCAACGAATGTATCGCTGGTGAAGCTGTTCGTGGCTGCTCTGGTGCCGGGCATCCTGACAGCCATCATCTACGTCATCGGCATCATTATTTGGGTCAAGCTGCAGCCAGAGATCGCGCCGGATCCCAAAAATGAGCCCAGGCCCACATGGGGCGAGCGCTTCGGCTCTCTGGGTCGTACTTGGGAGCTCGCGATCCTCTTCGCGGCCGTGATGGGCACGATCTATCTCGGTGTGGCAACGGCGACTGAGGCCGCCGCTCTCGGTGCGCTCTTCGCGTTGATTGCCGTTCTGCGGCGGCCGGGCCGGAAGCGGGCTGTGCTCGAGGGGCTACGCGATACGGGAACGGCGACCTGCTCGATCTTCGCCCTGGTGATCGGAGCGGGGCTGTTCAGCCTGGGGCTTTCTACAACAGGCTTCCCGACTCACCTTGCGACGCTGGTAACAGGACTCAATCTTTCGCAGACAGGCACGATCATACTCCTTCTCCTGCCGTTTATGATCCTCGGCTGTTTCGTGGACGGCCTGTCAATGATCCTGATCATGATGCCGATCGTCTATCCGATCGTGCAGCAGGTTGGTTTTGACGGCGTGTTGTTCGGCCTGCTTGTCGTGAAGATGGTGGAGATCGGCGCCATCACGCCGCCTGTCGGCCTCAACGTGTTCGTGGTCAAGAGTATGGCGCCGAACGTCGAGCTCCGCGACATGTTCCATGGCTGCATTCCATTCGTCATTCTTGAACTGATGATCGTGGCAATGCTCATCACCTTCCCGCAGATCGCGCTGTTTGCGGTGTCGGACTGAGCTCGAGTAACGGTGCCGCGGCTTCGTCACCCGCAATGGGGGCGAGGTCGTGGTTTCCAAGTCCGGCGTTCAGCCGTGTAGTTAGCAGGTTCTCTGGGCAGACGGCAGCGACTGCCCAATTGTGATGCCGCCCACCACGACATTGTGGCTTTCTGAGCGTCGGTCAGCATCAACGCGCACTCGGATGCGCACCAAAAAATCACAATCACGCGTCTTGACCAGATTTGGGCAGCCGGGATACCACGCGCCGTCACGCTGCCACGCGGGGATGAAACCTCTCGCCTGCTTATCCCGTTCGGACCCACCGGAACTGTTCATCGTCGCATGGTGCTCAGCTCGTGCCAACTCAATGGCCCTGCTTGAGCGGTAGGAATGTGGAGCTCCCCTGGCCATGGTTCGTCGTGCGTGCTTGGCACTCGTGATTGCACTTCTATGTGCGTTTTCGCATGGCGCTTCGGCGCAGCAGTCGCAGCCCTCTGCAACTCCACCACCCGCTCCCGCAGCGCCCGCGACTGCTGCGCCGTCAGCCGCGCCATCTCCTCAGGCTCCGCTGTTGCCGCCTGAAGTGACGACGCCGGTCGAACGCCTGACCAAGGGCATAGAGACGGCTGAGAAGTCGATCCAGCAACTCAAGGAGCTGGAAAGCGAGCTGCAGCGCCTGCGTTCGGATGTCGAAGAGATCATCTACGACTCGACGGCGACCGCCGAGACGCTCAGGCCGCAGCTCGCCGAAGTCAAAAGCCAGATCGAGCGGCTTGGCCCACCACCGAAGGATCAGCCGGAAGCGCCCGCCCTGGCAGCGGAGCGTGCGCGCCTGAATACGGTCGCTGCAGCTCTCGACGGCGCGATCAAGAGCGTGGAGCTGGCATGGGTGCGCGGCAAGCAGATGATCGATCGCATTACGGTCATGCGGTATCAGATCTTCTCCCGCAACTTGTTCGAGCGGCGCGCGAGCCCGCTTCTGCCGTCGCTGTGGCACGACGTTTACGATCGTCTGCCGAGCATTGCCGGACGCGCCCAGTACTACGGCGCACACTGGTTCGAGCGGAGTGGCCGGCAATGGCTTTCGCTGCTGGCCGTGATCGTAGGGGCGCTAGCGGCGGGATTTCTGATCGGCAGGTTCGTCAATCAGTGGGTCGAGGCGAAGCGAGCCGCCTTCGAGGGCATTCCGAGCTTCTTCGACAGGATCACGCAGGCGGCGATAGTGGCCCCTGCGCGCATGTTCGGGCCGATGGTCGCGACAGCGATACTCTACGTCGGCTTCGACAGCCTCGACATGTTCTTCTCGCCGTGGGAGCGCCTGTCGGAAACGGTGCTGTGGGGCGCGTTGATCTATATCGCGGGGTCCGGCCTGGCGCGCGTCGCCCTGACGCCGCATCATCCGCAATGGCGGCTCATTCCCGTCGACGATGCCACGGCCGCGTTCATCCTCGCGATAGTGAGGGCTCTCCTCGCCGTCTATATCGTGGATACGGTGCTCGTCGAGTTCGGCCGAGCGATCTACGTACCGCTAGCGGTCACGGTTATCCAGGGCTTCCTGACGAACCTTGTGACGGCCGGGCTATTGGTGCTGCTGGTACTCACGCCGTTCGTCGCGCAGACGGGCCCCTTGCGTGCCGTCAATCATCTGGACAGGGTCGATGCCAATGCCGGAAAGCGCCTTGCGCCTCTCGGGATCAAGCTGCCCCTCCTGGGTCTCGCGCTCTTCATCGCAGTAAGCTCCGCCGTAGGTTACGTCGCGCTCGGGCGCTACGTTGCCCAGCAGATCGTGCTGACGGGAACGGTTCTCGCCCTCGCCGGCCTCATCTACCTCGGCGTTCGCGCCGTCACGCGACGCAAGGACGGCGCGAACAGCGCTGTCGGTACGTTTCTCGAGAAACGCTTCCGCATCGAGCCGGCTCGCCAAACGCAGATCGTCAAGCTGTGCGAGATGGCCGTGCTGGTGGCGCTGCTGTTTGCCGCGCTGCCGCTGCTCATGCTGCAGTGGGGTTTCTCCGGCGCTGACATCCGTGATTGGGCGAAGTCGCTGTTCTTCGGCTTCGAGATCGGCCAGTTCCGTATCTCACTGATACGGATCCTCGTCGGCATCATTCTCTTCATCGCCCTGCTGTTCCTGACGCGCGTCACTCAGCGTTGGCTGCGCGAGCATGTTCTCGCGCAGGACCGCATCGATGCGGGCGTCGCGAACTCGGTGGATCTGGCCGTCGGCTACGTCGGCGTCAGCGTCGCCGTGCTCATGGCCGTCTCGTACGCCGGCCTCGATGTCACGAACCTCGCGATCGTCGCAGGTGCCCTGTCGGTCGGCATCGGCTTCGGCTTGCAATCGGTCGTGAACAATTTCGTATCGGGCCTGATCCTTCTCGCTGAGCGTCCGATCAAGGTTGGTGATTGGATCGTCGTCGGCGATCAGCAAGGCAATGTCCGCCGGATTTCCGTCCGCTCCACGGAGATCGAGACGTTCGATCGCGCGAGCCTGATCGTGCCGAATTCGGAGCTCATCTCGGGCCGGGTTCTGAATTGGACGCACCGGAATATGCTGGGCCGGGTGGTCATCAAGGTCACGACGGACATGAAGGCCAAGCCCAAGGAGGTGATCGCGCTTCTCGAAAAGGCGGCCCGTGAGCAGACGAGCGTCCAGACGACACCGCCGCCGCTGGCGGTGCTGGAGACCTTCACGCCTGACAGCCTGATGTTCTCGCTGAGCTTGACGCTCAGCAACGTCAATGCCGGCGGACGCGTGAAGTCAGAGCTTCATATTGCCATTCTCGATGCCTTCCGCGAGGCGGGCATCTACGCGACGCTGCACTAGGCCGCAAATTGCCCGACGCAGACGGGAGCTGCTCGCTAGGCTTGGCCCGGAAACGCGCGCGATCACTTTGATCTCGAAGTCGAAACCTGGAAGGAGCGCGAGTGGGCCGCCACCACGCTGCAAGTGCTCTGCCGGCGTCTACGCGATATACAAACCCGCGTGCTCATCGGAGAGCCGATCCTCCCGGAACAGCTCAGTCAACATGCGGAAATACAAGCGGCCATGGTCTCGTTGCTGACACGTGTCGCCCTCCGCAACGCTGGAAGCCAGCTTACTCCCCCAATGTGTGAGACCAGCGCGCGGGCAGTTTCGAACCCGACGCCTGACGATGCACCGCCGGAAGTAACTACGTTCGACTCGTCTTCCGAATGCCTTTGATCATCGCGGACATGCCCGCTTCGACGATCTTCTTCAGTTCGATATCAAAGCGCTCGGTTCTGCCGGTCGCTGCCGCCTGAGCAGCACCCTCCCAAAGGGCCCAGAGAGCCACCGCCGTCGCCCAGGGGTTCAGCGACCGAAGTTCTCCAGCCGCTGTGCCTCGGGCAATCGTCGCTTCGATGGAGCGTAGTGCGACAACGATGAGGCGCTCGATCTCAAGTGCGACTTCTTCCGCGAGCCGCTCGGCGCGGCCCGGATAGTAAAAGAAGGAGAGACGGGAGAAATATTCCGTGTGGCTCTGGAAGAAGTCCGCATATTTCCAGGCCTTCGCCATCAGCACCTGCGGTGCTGACAGAGCATCATCCTCCGCGCCGACGATGCCGTCTATGAGCAACTGCATATCCGACACGAGCAGGTCGTGGTAGATGTCCGACTTCGTCTTGAAATAGAGATAGAGAGTCGCCTTCGAAATATCGGCGGCACGAGCAAGACGCTCCATCGTGACGTCTTTGTACTCTTCCGTCAGGAACACACTCTTAGCCGCAGCGACGATTTCCGCCTTGCGCTTCTTGATCCTGCGAGCTTTCCTCTCTTCTTTGATAAGACTTATTGTTGGCTTCGGCGCAACCATGGTTCGCTCATATTCCCATGTAGGCGCGGCGCAGCTCGGCATCGGCGAGCAGCAGGGCGCCCGTATTTTGCATGACAACGCGCCCACGCTCCAAGACGTAGCCGCGGTCCGCCAGCTTTAGAGCCTTCCCCACCTGCTGCTCAACAAGAATGAGCGTGGTTCCACGCTTGCGGATTTGATCAGCGATTTGAAGCACTTCAGAGGCAAGCATGGGGGCGAGCCCGAGGGTTGGCTCATCGAGCATGAGCAGATTCGGCTTGCTCATCAATCCGCGCCCGATGGCGCACATCTGCTGTTCGCCGCCGGAGAGCGTATTCGCAAGCTGCGTTCTACGCTCCGCGAGGCGCGGCAGCATCGCATAGATCTCCTCGATGAGCTGGAGCCGCGTCGAGCGGGCGTGCGCTGGGTAGGCACCCATCCAGAGATTTTCTTCAACCGTCAGGAAGGGGAACAGGCGTCGCCCTTCCGGTACATGTACGACGCCGCGGCCGACGATTTCATAGGCCTCTTTCCCAAGAAGCTCCTCGTCTTGAAAGGAGATACTGCCGGTCGCGTGGCGCAGGAGCCCGGATACGGCCGCAAGCAGAGTGCTCTTTCCCGCCCCGTTGGCGCCGACAACGGCGACGATCTCGCTGGGACGCACCTCGATGGAAACATCCTCGAGCGCCAGGACGCCGTCGTAGCGGACGGAGAGATCAGTGATCCTGAGCACTGTCGTAGTCCTCCCCGAGATAGGCCGATATGACCGCTGGGTTCTTACTCACTTGCTCTGCCGTGCCCTCTGCGATCTTGGCTCCGTGATTGAGCACGACGACGCGATCGGACACTGTCATGACCGCGTGCATGTTGTGCTCGATGAGCACGACAGCTGCGCCGTCGGCCCTGAGCTGACGCAAGAGCACCATCATCTCGTTGACCTCGGTCGGGATCAGACCGCCCATGATCTCATCGAGCAGCATGACCTTCGGACGGGTGGCCAGTGCTTTGGCCACCTCAAGGCGCTTTCGTATGCCGATCGGCAGGCCGCGGGCGATCTCCTGCGCGCGATCTGCAAGTCCTACGCGCTCCAATACCTCGGCGGCATCGCGTCGCGCTTGTGCGCGGGACCCCGTACGAAGCATGGCGCCGATAGCGACGTTCTCCAGGACCGTGATATTGCCGAATGGGCGAACGATCTGAAACGTGCGCACCAATCCGGCTTCGCATCGCGCCTCGGGTGACCAGCTATCGATCAGTTTACCGCCAAGCCGGACTTCGCCGGTATCCTGGCGAGTGAAGCCGCTGAGCAGGCCAAATACCGTCGTCTTGCCCGCGCCGTTAGGGCCGATGAGACCGAGGATCTCTCCTGCAGCAACGGAAAACGAGACATCGCGGACGGCGTGCAGTCCACCGAACTTCTTGTTCAATCCATCAGTCGACAGCATCGTCATCGGGCGTGCGTCCATTCGCATGGATTCAGCGGCGGAAAGAGCGCAAGATCAGCTCTCATGGTCGACGTCCTTAGGACCGTAGAAGGGCGGCGTATCGTTGACGCTCACGGCTCCGCGCCAACGTCCAGGTGCGAAGGGCGGCAATCCGCGCGGGCCATCCAGCGCTTGCAACTCATCCCAGCCGACGCGCGGTAGTCGATAGAAGCCGGTACCTTCGGCATACCGGTTCCCGGAATAGCGGCCGACCGGACGCAGTAGATCGGGCTCGACGCGGCCATTGCGCATGACGGAGGGATCCACGCTCACCGAGAGAATATCGCCGAGCACCATCGTGTCGTCCCCGATGGCCACGAGCTGCCGCAGATGGCATTCGATGCGAGCCCGCGCCTCGGCGATGTGCGGCGCGCGTACTTTCTGCGCGGGCGCCATCGTCAGGCCGGCCCATTCGAACTCGTTCTCCTCCGGTGGAAATGGAATAGCCGTGAAGTTCATGGCCTGCACATGATCGTATGAAACGACATGGCACACGAACTCGCCCGTAGCTCGGATATTCCGCAGCGTATCGGAATGCGAGCCGGTATCGGTGATGTGGAGAACAGGTGGCTTGTGCGAGCACACGCTGAAATAGCCAAAAGGTGCCAGGTTTGGGACGCCCTTCGCGTCGACAGTGGAGACCCAGCCGATAGGGCGCGGCGACACGAGCGACGTCATGAGGTGATAGGTGTCGTCCGGCGCCATCGAGGAAATGTCGAACACGTTCATGGCTATTTGCCCCGGGCCGCGCGCAGGCGGCGCATGAGAGCGGGACCTATGCCTTCAGGCAGGGCCAAGAGGACGAGGATCACCATGACTGCGTACACGACGAGGTGAAGGCCGGAGCCCGAAGCAGAGAGCGCGCCACGCAGCAGCGTTGCCAGCGGAATGATCAAGGCTGCACCGAGAATGGGACCTGACAGCGTTCCGACACCACCGACAATGCAGATAAGGGCCACTTGCAGCGAGAAGGTGAGGCCCGTGACACTGTCGGGATCGATGTAGAGCGTATATTGCGCGTGGAGGGTGCCGCATATGGCGGTGAACAGGGCCGAGATCATGATGGCGATCAGGCGAGCGCGCAGTGTTCGTACGCCGAGGGCGCGGGCCGCTGCATCATCTTCGCGATAGGCGACGAGCGATGCTCCGAGCTTGCTGCGCTCGATGAGCAGCACGGTGGCCACGACGATCAGCAGTAGCGCGAGTGCGAGCAGCGCGAAGGTCTGCTTGTCCGCAAATACCATCCGCACGAAGCTCGGTTCGAATGGAATGGAGAGGCCGTTCGATCCGCCGGTCACGCTGCGCCAGATCGCGGCCACGATGTGGGCGATGGCGCCGAAGGCCAATGTGGCCATGACGAAGAATGAGCCGCGCAGGCGAACCGTCAAGGCGCCGATACCAAGTGCGGTGAGCGCCGCCAAGCTGGCGCCGATGAGCATCCCGATCCACGGCGACAAGCCATAGCTGAGCAGAAGATAGGTCGACGTATAGGCGCCGATGCCGAAGTACGCGGCGTGCCCGATCGAAAGCTGCCCGGCATATCCGCCGGAGAGATTCCAGGCCGAGGCTGCCGCCGCCCACAGCAGCGTCGTAACGAGGATATCGAGGATGAACGGATCGCGCACAGTTGCAATCAAGGCCAGGCAAGCCACAGCCCCGGGCACGATCCAGTAGAGATCGGCCCACTCGCGCGCGGCAGAAGGATCGCTCGTTGATATCGTCATGTAACGTCCATCACTTCAGCGCCGCGTTTGCCGAACAAGCCGGCAGGCATCACGAGGAGCACGACTACAAAGAACACGAAGTACACGAGCTGTTTGACCTCGCTTCCGAGATAGAAGGCTGCGAAAGCTTCGATCACACCGATCGCGAGTCCCGCTACTACCGCTCCGAGGAGGCTGCCCATGCCGCCGAGAACGACGACGACGAAGGCGACCAGGATGAACTCTCCGCCTGAGAATGGATTGACGGGGAAGAGCGGCATGACGAGCACGCCCGCGAGGGCGACGAGCATGGAGCCGAGTGCAAAGGTCATGCTGTAGATGCGGTCGACATTCACCCCCATGAGGCGCGCCGAGCGGCGGTCCTGCGCAGTCGCGCGAATGGCCATGCCGACGTAGGTGTATTTGAGCATGGCGCCGACGATCGCGGCTGTGACGATCGCGATGATGAAATTGATGAGTCGCGACCATGTGACGAGAACAGGGCCGATCTCGAGCACGCTCGACGCGTACGGAACGTAGATCGAGCGGAAATCCGCCGTCCAGAAGAGAAGGGCGAGGTTCTGCAGCAGGACGGACAGCGCGAGCGTGACGAAGACTTGCGCAATATGCGGCGCGTCGAGCGTGCGTCGGATCAGAAGCCATTCCGTCGCGATGCCGAACAGCCAGGCTGCTGGCAGTACGATAAAGATCGCCAGGTAAGGATCGACGGCGAACTGCGTGAACAGCCAGAAGGTGAAGTACATGGCGAGCATCATGTACTCGCCATGGGCAAAATTGACGACGCGAAGCACGCCGAAGACAAGTGTGAGGCCGACGCTCATCAGCGCATAGATGCCGCCGGCCAATATTCCCGACACGAAAAGCTGAAGCAGGATATCAAACACTGAGCAGCCCCTCGTCTCGATCACGCGCTTCGCGCATACGCTTGTTCCGCCTCGAGTGAGTTACTTGGATCCCGGTGTCGGCAGCATGATCGGCTTGGCTGTTGCAAGCTCGAGCGGATAGACGACCGTCATCTTCTTTTCCTGCCATTGCACCACGGTCGCGAAGCTGCGCGTGTTCTGGCCTTTGGCGTCGAATTTCGCGCCCCAGCCATTGATGTAGGAGCCGACCGGGACATCGAGCTTCATGACCGCCTCGCGCAGCTTTTCGGGCTCCGCACTTTCTGCGGTTCCGATCACATCGCGGAAGAGAGACCAACCCGCGACGAAGCCAACGACTTCCTGAACGCTCGGCACGACATTGTACTTCTCCTGGTATCGGCGCTTGAACTCGACGAGGTCCGCGCGTGCCTGCTCGGTCAGGCCTGCCGGATTGACGTCGGGCGGATAGGACGAGCTGAAGGTGCCATTGACTGCGTCGCCGAGTGCATCGGCGAGCGTGAGTGTCGAATGCCCGGCGCTGGTGCCGATATAGGCCTTCGGAACGAAGCGCAGCTCCTTCATCTGGCGGCCGAGAAGGACTGCGTCGTTGAAGAAGGCGGTGGCGATGAGAACATCGGGATTTGCGCTGCGGAGCTTCAGGATGAGCGGCGAGAGATCCGTGTTCTTGGAGCCGGCCGGGTACGTCTCGCGCAGCACGACCTGAACACCGGCTTCCTTGGCCGCGGCGACGTTCACATCGGCCATGGAAATACCAAAGCTCGATTCCTCACCCACGATCGCGACGCGGATATCCTTCGGATCCCGCTTCAGCGTCGGCGCGACCACTTTCACTGTATAGTCCATGGCCGGCGTGCCGAGACCTGCCGCAGGCAGAGCCACGCGGAAAGTGTACTTGAAGCCACGCTCCGTGATCTGCTCGGCGATGGCGGCGCCTTCCCAGTAGAAGACACCTGCGCGTTCGGCTTCCTGCGTTGCGGGCATGGCGACGGCGGTCGTGGTGCTGCCGACGAGGATCTTGACGCCAGCCTGCGTGATGAGCCGATTGACTTCGGCGATAGCTGCCTGTGGGCTCGACGCGTCGGCCTTGATGATCTCGATCTTCTTGCCTTTCACGCCGCCGCGGTCGTTGATCATTTCGGCGGCGACAACGACACCCTGGAAGTTTTGCGTTCCAAACACAGCGGTCGGGCCCGTGAGCGGGAAGACCGTTCCGACCTTGATGGTCTCCTGCGCTGTCGCGGGCGCCGCCGCGAGAACGGCAATGCCGAGCAAGCTACTCTTCAGCATCGGCCCCAAATTCATATCCTTCTCCTCAGCCAGATCAGCGGTTGACGACATATGCATTGCGCAGTGCGAAGTCCTGCGCCGGTCGCGGTCATGAACCGATGCTCGAGAGTCATCGCGATTCCTTGGGACCGGTGACATTGCATCCCGGCAACCTCGAAACCCCGATCATCCCGTCCCCCATCCTGGCGCAAGAGCGCTCGGAACGGCGCGGGGCGTCCGACTCCAATTCCAGCAAAAGATGACCGAATAGGCGGCAGGGAGATCAATAATAAGACATATTGTTCTCTAAAGACCAAATTTAGTCGATTATTTGATCTATGTCAAAATAAAGATTCTGAGCTTGGGGCGGGTGCAGGCAAGTTCGCGCGGCCGTCAAGGCGATGAGGAAGCTAATACGCCATGCTTAATGGGCATAAATGTAGGAGACGCCGCATCTTTGCGCAGCGCGATCATCTGCAGGGGCCGGTGGAAGCTGGCGCCTCTCCGACCAAATAAATGAGGTCAATGTGCGACTGTTAGACTGAAAAACATACGATTGACAGAAAATAGTCCATTTGTTATCGATCCGAAAGGTTCCCGCGGCTGAGCGCTCGCGATTGCGCTCATCCCAGGCCCTCACCATCGATTGGATTTGATCGGCGCCGCTCCCGCGGCGGTTCAGCGTCGTGGCGGCGGGACAGTGCCAGAGCGCATCGAAAGCGCGTGAGCCGCGGGTAGCCGCGCACAAGCAGACTCGGGGAGACATCGATGAACATCGAAGTGCATCGCCTGAAAGGAAACGGGCGCGTTCCCAATTCGCGCTTTCCCTTGGTCATCTATCGCGGCGGTATCACCGAGCCACCGCTCGACATGGAGGCCACGCTGCGCAGGAACGAGTGGCCGCCGGACTGGCACACGTCATTCGGTATGTATCCCAAACATCATTTTCACAGCGACGCGCACGAACTCATCGCCGTGACGCGCGGCACGCTCAATGGCCGCTTTGGTGGCCACGACGGCATCGATGTCATGCTGACCACGGGGGATCTCGTCGTCATTCCTGCGGGTGTGGGCCACTTCGGGATCTCCATCACAGATGACTTGCGCCTGACCGGCGCATTTCCACTCGGCTTCGGCATCCACGACTTCCGTCTCGGCTATCCCGACGAGTACACGCGCATGATTGCGCGCGCCCGCCGCGTCCCGCTCCCGAGCATGGATCCTCTCTATGGGGCCGGCGGACCTCTCATCGAACTTTGGGCCAAAGAAGAGCAGGGAGTGGAATAGTGCCTTCTGCAGAAATCGTCGGCGGCGGAATCGCCGGTCTGGTCGCGGCCGTCGTGCTGGCGCGGAAGGGATGGTCCGTGCGCGTCCATGAGAGAAGCCCCACGCTCAGGGCGAGCGGCAACGGCATCACAATCTTCGAGAATGGCCTACGCATTCTCGAAGCCATCGAACCGGACGAGGATGTCAGCGCGCACGGCTATGTGCTCGATCGCTGGATCATCTATCACAACACCGGCGAGATCGCGGTCGAGCATGACCCGTACGAGTCCACGGGCGGACGCATCACGATGTTCGCACGCCAAGCCATCATCGATTTTCTGGCGAGATCCGCCAAGGCTGCGGGCGTCGAAATCGTGCTCGGATCGAAGGTTGTCGGCGCTGCGCGCGAAGGCGTAGTTCTCCTTGAGGACGGCACGCGCCTGACTGCGGACCTGGTTATCGGCGCGGATGGGATCCATTCGATTGTCCGGCGCTCCGTCGCGGGGAATCTCCCGCTCGGCGAGCATCGCAAGGTCGCGATCCGGATGCTCATCCCGACCGAAGACAAGGATTTTCCCGACGGCAATAACCGCATCGGCCGCGAATACAATCATCCGAACGGCCGTCGCGTCGGCATCTTGCCGGTCTCCCCGACCGTTTCGTACATGATCGTCGCAGCGCTCAAAGACGACACGGCAGCACATGTCGTGCCGATCGATCCCCAGCTGTGGACCGCCTCTTTCCCGACAATCGGGACTTTCTTCGAGCGCGCCAGAGATATGGGGCACTGCGATGTCTACTACTCGATATCGCCGCCGAGCTGGCACTATGGTCGTTGTGCTCTCATCGGTGACGCCGCGCACGGCATGACGCCGGCGTTGGGGCAGGGGGCGTGCTCGTCGATGATGACAGCCTTTGCGCTCGCCTCGAGCGACTTCGATAGCGGGTCCATGGATGACGCTCTCGAACAGTGGGAAAGGCGCATTCGTCCGCTGATCGACTTCACGCAGGACTACGCAGCCGGCATCACGGCCGGTCGTCTCGATCCAAACAACGAAATATTCTTCAGCGCCCCGGAGCTGAGGTCTCTCCTCAACACTGACGTGCCAAGCTGGTTCAAGAAATCCGCCTGACAAGCCGCCAACATGAAAGAAGCAACGCGATGAGCAGCGAAACCAAATTCAAGGCACCGCCCAAGCCCGAACAGTATGACACGCTCTCCGACGCTTCAGGCTATGCCCGTCCGACCGAGGATTTCGGGGACACAGCGGCGCCACTCGATCCCATCGGCAATCTCCTAAAGCTCCGGAAGATGCTGATCGCCAAGCGTCGTTACTTTGCGCAGGACGCGATCACGTATCCGGTTGCGTTCGTCGGACGTTCGCAGGACATCGCGGAAATCCAGAAGCTGATCGATCAGCTCGACGTCGCCATCGCTCATGAGCGCAGCCTGCATGATGCGACGCAGGACGCCTGAGGATGCTGGGGAGGTGCTCACGCACACCCTCGTTCGAGCAAACGCGCGTATGGCTTTTCCGGCTGTCATTTCGGCGTCGCGCAACAGCGCGTGCCGTTCTAAGATGCGATTGGATAGAGGACGGAGACCTAGCGTTCGCGGCCAACATGCACTTCGCGTTTGCGGCCATTCTCGCTTGCACCGCATCGCCTTCGAATCGAGCCAACTCCTTGCGAAGCTTCGCCCCCTCCTTTTGAAGGAGCACGAGTTCGCATCGATAGACGTCAGATCTCATTCTCAAGTCTCCGGCCAACCCTTCATCAGGTCACTAGGCGCCATCTTAGGCAGCAACGTAGGCCAAGGGAGAAGGTGAGAGCCACGATCAGCTCCGAAAGCACCTCGCGAACTTCGTCGCGGCCTACAATTTCGCTCGCAGATTGAAAGCTCTCAGAGGCCTCACGCCCTACGAGTTCATCTGCAAAGCCTGGATTGCCCAGCCCGAGCGCTTCAGCCGTAATCCACTCCACCAAATGCCGGGACTAAACAACTAGCTGCTTCATCGGTTGCCACTCGGCATCTGCTTGCCCATGATGCGCAGGGGCGCGTGCATTGGCGCGGGCACATTTGATTTTGTCGGGACGGAGCATTCCGGAATGCACTCATTGCTGAAGGCGTCGCTGGCTTTTGTCGTCGCCATGCTCTGCTGGGTGAGTGCGGCGAGCGCGCAGAAGCGCGTGGCCCTCGTGATCGGCAATGCGGCCTACACGCACACTGCCGCCCTCGCCAATCCGAAGAACGATGCCGGTGATGTCGCGGCGGCGCTCGCCAGCTTCGGCTTCGAGATCGTCGAGGGTTATGATCTCGACAAGCCTGCCTTCGATCGCACGGTGCGGAACTTTGCCGCCGCTCTCCAGAATGCAGAGGTGGCGGTGTTCTTCTATGCCGGCCACGCGCTGCAGGTGCAGGGGCAGAACTATCTCGTCCCCATCGATGCCGAGCTCACCGGTGCGGCGGCGCTCGACTTCGAGATGGTGCGCCTCGACCTCATCCAGCGCACGATGGAAAGCCAAGCGCGCACGAACATCCTCTTTCTCGATGCGTGCCGCGATAATCCGCTGGCGAAGAACCTCGCGCGCTCCATGGGAACGCGTTCCGCCGCCATTGGCCGCGGTCTCGCGAGCGTGGAGGCAGGCGTCGGCACGCTGATCAGCTTCTCGACGCAGCCCGGCAATGTGGCGCTCGATGGTGGCGGGCGGAATTCACCGTTCGCCAGCGCGCTCGTGCGCAACCTGCGCGCGTCCGGTCACGATGATCTGAGCTCGCTGCTCATTTCCGTGCGCAATGACGTCATGAAGGCGACGAGCAACAAGCAGGTTCCATGGGAGCATTCCTCGCTCACGGGCCGCTTCTTCTTCAACCTGAAGGCGCCAGCGAAGATTGCCGGCGCTCAGACGTCGCCGGCGCCAACGGCTGCGCGCGACGAAGCTGCCGAGGCGTGGAGCGCTGCGAAGGACAGCACGAGTGCGTTCGTCCTCGAAGCCTTCGTCAAACGCTATGCCGGCTCGTTCTATGCCGAGCTTGCGCGTGAGCGCCTGCAGTCGTTGCAGAGCAGGCAGGCTGCGGCGACGCCGTCAACGCCCGCGCCGGCGGCTCCTGATGCCCTGGCGAACTCGCCGCAGCCCGGCTCTCAGCCGAGCGACCCATGGACACTTACCGGCAACAACACGCTCGATCTGCTCGACGGGCGCGTGCTCTTCTCGATGATCGGCACGCCGCATGCAGGGCGCCGCGATCTGGTCGGTGTCCGCGTGAATGGGGTAACGGCGAGTCTCGGTGTGGGGCAGTTCGTCCATCTGAGTCGGCCGGGTGAGGTCTGCGGGATCTTCCTCCGCGAAATCCATGCAAGAACGCGCGGGGCGGACTTCCAGCTTCTCTGCGGTGCGGCTTACGGCGACCCACCCGGGGATCGTGCGCGCGAGTCCGTCGTTCTACCCGACAACGTACCCAAGGCGGAGGTTCTCTCTATTGAACGGGGAACGAGCCACGAGTTCCAGGTCGGCAAGGCGAGTGTGCTCGTTACTTTCGTTGCAGCGCCTTACCGCGGTCGTCGCGATGTTGTCGGCGTGCGCATCCAGGGGGAAGAGAAGTCGTTGTCGATCGGCGAGAGGGCAGAAGTCTATGCCGGAGACAGCGCCTGCCTATTCGTGCTGCGGCAGATCCACACCGGCTACAAGACCGCCGAGTTCCAGTGGCAGTGCTGAACTGTAGAGCCTGATCATCCAAACGGACTCGCAATCCCCCCTCCCCCTTGTGGGGAGGGGTTAGGGGTGGGGGGCATCCCTACGCTCGCGTTCTGCAATCCCCCCTCCTAGCC